>JAGBTR010000002.1 GCA_017631215.1 Clostridia bacterium
GCATAGGTGCTCAGGTTGATCGTATCTGCCATACGATGTGCGAAAATGTTGTAGAAGGGATAAACCGTAGCGCCGTTCTTGACAACAGGAGCTACGCGCGAATATACACCGTCAAAGGTAATGTCAAGCACGGGCGTAACACTCGTGTTCATACCGTCCAGAAGATTGACCTGGAAATCAAGGTTGAAGGTGTCGTCCAGCGTGGGCGTTGCGCCCATCGTGAGGTAGTCCTTGACCACGGGAGTCTCAGGCTCAACGTCGGGAGCGACGTACTTGCTGTCCTTGAAGTAGATGTTATCGATCCAGATCTCGACACCGTCGTTCGGACCCACAGCAACATCCGTCTGCTGCAGGAAAGCGCCGAAATGCTTGATATTAGCATGGTTGAGATATCCGACCTCACCCTTGTCGTTGCTGAAGGTACCGGTGGTAAGAACCAGTTCTACGTGGTACGTGCCGCCCTGCTTGAACAGCTCCTTACCCTGAGCATCATTGGTCAGACCCGGAACATAATACGACAGCGGCTTTGTCCACTGACGCTCCTCGGTATCCTTCGATTTGCCTGCGTCATTCGAGCGCACCTCGAAGCACCACTGCTCATGACCAAGCAGGCGAGAGAGCATCGCATCACTGATATCGGGGTCAACATCCCAGCCGATATCAAAGCAGATCGTATCATAAGCGGACGCGTCGAAAGCCTGCGCCAGCGTGACGTGGTTTCTGCTCGCCCACTGCGTACCGTTGCCTGCCTGCGTATTAGACTTGACAGTGTTCGGATAGAAATAATCGAAATACAATGCCTGCTCACTCTTCGTAGCGTCGGACACCGATGCACCGCGGTACGGCTGATAAGCATTGGTATGACCATTGTAGTATGCACTCTTATCGTTGCCGTTGGTGCTGTAGCTAGCCGTTCCGGCATTCAGCGTGAGCACCTCGCTCTGACCGCCGGGGGTAACCGTCTCGGGCTCTTCCTCACCGTAATCGCAGATGATGCGGAAGTCATCAATGGCGATGGTGATGCCGTTGTAATAGCCGAACGCGGCGGCATTGAAAATGCGGATATAGGTAAGCTGATCCAAGTCAAGGCCTGCACTCGTGTAGATCTTGCCTTGATCGGAAGCCACCTCCAGACGAACGCGATTCCAGTCATTCAGACGCAGATCGCTACCGAACATGGTACGCAACGTCTGCGGATTCTGTTTATCTTTAAAATTATTGGTATAGTCAGTTTGGCTACGCAGGTTGAAATTGAAACTTCGATCCAGAATGGAATCGGTCGCCTGCTCTGCCGTGGGAGCAGTGCCGGCTGCGGCATCTACATCGACACCGTTGCTGGCAATGTAGAGGTCAAACTCGATGGCCTTCACCGAGCCGTCCTGACGGTTGAACGCACCGCTGTATGCGGTGAAGCCGGACTTGATTCCGATATCGCCTTTACCATAACCACCATTGGCATAGAAATAGCCGCTGGCGGATGCGGGATCCTCATCGTTGGCAGGAACGTGGATCAGCACCCACTCCTTATCGCCGTCACCGTCGATATCATCGAACCAAGGCTTTTGGATCGCGTTGGCAGGACCCGAGGACGAGAGGGAAACGTCCCAACCGGCCACGCTTTCGCCGTTAACGCACGTGGAATCCTCGCACGCATAAACCAGGCTGTCCTCCTCGTAACGAACGAAACGAGGTGCACTGATGCGGTAAGCATAGGTAGCGTCGCCCAGCGACTCATCGGCAAAGGGATTGCTGTACATACGGAACCATCTCCAGTTGGTATAGTCCCAGTTGCTGGACTTCCAACGAGCGAGCGGGATGCGAACCGTCGTCCATTCGCCGGCCACCAGCTTGGTGCCCGAGGCTTGCTCGACCGTCTCGTGGAACTGCGCCTCATAAAGATCGGGACCGTCGCCCTCGCCACGGAACACGTCGTCGCCGTTGGTATCCTGTCCGCCGTCATACGAGCCGGAAGCATTCATTTCCCAAGTGAACTTGAGGTTATTGAGCGCCTCATGACCGATCCAAATGTCCATCTCAAGGAACTCATAGCCGCGCAGGTCAAGCCCCTTCTCGACGCCCACAGGCGTCATAAAGGTCATATGGGCATTATTGATATTAGCCGTGATCTTACCGACAGCATTGTTGTTTTCCAAATAATAGTAATTACCAACCTTCTTCTCGGGCGCGGCCTTCAGGCTCGTATCCGAGAAGTAGACGTTACGCATCATCATGGTCAGCGTCTCGCCCTCATAGCCCGTCTTCTCGGCGGTGCGGTTGTACAGACGCATATAGTTGACCTGCGAACGAATATCCTCGGTCAGCGTAGAGCCAAACACGGTCAGCGGAATCTCAAAGTGATTCCATCCGTTGACAAGCGTTTCGCCCTTAAGAGCGCGAAGCGAGGGTCTGTAGACAGCTTCCTTGTCGTCATATCCGCCGGGGGCACGAAGCTCCAGCTCCATGGGCATCGCGGCCGTGGCCGTCGTATCCGAAACGTACAGATCGAAGCACAGATAGTTCATATCCGTCAGATCGTAGGTATAGCCGCTGTGTGCCGAGTACTTGAACATCATAGCACCCGCGGTAGAGAACGGGCCGTCGATGTCCACGCGGAGCGCCTTCTCGTCGGCGTCATAGGACGTGGTCTTGGTAGCGGAATCCGCTACGTCCTGCTCCCAGCGGCCATGAGCCTCATAAAAATATTTGTCTTGGAACGTCAAATCAGCACCCGTTGCAAAGGGGATGATTGTCGGCGCCGCCGATGTTGTCTCCTCTGCTGCCGTGGTGAACACCATCATCGGGAGCACCATCAAAACAGCCAGAAGAAGTGCCAATGTTTTCTTCATCATAAGAAAACCCTCCTAAATAATGTAGTAGAGGCTCCGCTGAACCAGAAATACATAGTAATCATATCACGAAAGAGAGTAGCCGTCAAGGGCTTTTCGCAAATTTGTTTCCATAATTATAGTATATTTTTTATTTCTTGGTCAAAATACAGCATTGAGGCGCGCTTATGCCCTTTGGATGCGGTCGATTGCAAAAAAATTCCCGAAAAGTCCTTGCAAAAAGCGGGGGTTTGTGATAGACTATATTTTAATGTCTATCAAGAGGTACATTATGTCTGTCAAACGTGTGATTAAAAGCTACGTCGGCGATCTCGCCTTCTACCGCACGGTGCTGGCGGTCGCCATCCCGATGATGGTGCAAAACGGTATCACCAATCTCGTCAATCTGCTCGACAACGTGATGGTCGGACGGCTGTCAACCGAGGCGATGTCGGGCGTGTCCATCGTCAACCAATTCGTTTTCATTTTCAATCTGCTCATTTTCGGTGCCGTTTCGGCGGCGGGCATTTTTACCGCCCAATTTCACGGCTCGCGCGACGTGGACGGTGAGCGTTACACCTTCCGCTTCAAGTTTCTCATCAATCTCCTGGCAAGCGCGCTCGGCATTGCCGTCTTTGCCGCCTTCGATGACGCGCTGATCCAGTGGTTTTTGCAAATGGAGAACCAAGCGGGCGAGCTTGACCCCGTGCTGACGCTGGCACACGGCAAGGAGTATCTGTGGATCATGCTGCTGGGTCTTGTTCCCTACGCCATCTCGCAGGCCTACGCCTCGAATATGCGTGAGACGGGACACACCGTCGTCCCGATGGTGGCAAGCACGTGTGCCGTCGCGACCAATTTCGTCCTCAACGCCGTTCTTATTTTCGGTCTGCTCGGTGCGCCCGCGCTGGGCGTGCAGGGTGCGGC
>JAGBTR010000092.1 GCA_017631215.1 Clostridia bacterium
TATACGTTCGTAATAAGGGTAAGGCTTGTGAGGAGGTCGGCTTTGTGGCAGAGCAGATCGACCTGCCCGCCACCACCACGCAGGAGGAGCTGGATGCCCTCATCGACCGCCTCAACGCGGACGATTCCGTCCACGGTATCCTCGTCCAGCTGCCGCTCCCCAAGGGGCTTTCGGAGGAGAGAGTGCTGCTCCGTATCTCGCCCGATAAGGACGTCGACGCCTTCCATCCCTACAACGTCGGTCGTATGGTCGCGGGGCAGGCCGTTTTTCTGCCTTGCACGCCCGCAGGCGTGATGCAGCTTCTCCACCGCTCGGGCGTCGAGGTCGCGGGCAAGAATTGCGTCGTGGTCGGTCGCTCCAACATCGTCGGCAAGCCGATGGCGCACCTGCTCCTTCAGGAAAACGGAACGGTCACCGTCTGCCATAGCCGCACCAAGGATCTGGCCGAGGAGACGCGCCGCGCGGATATCCTCATCGCCGCCATCGGTAAGGCAGACTTCTTCACGGGCGATATGATCAAGGAGGGCGCGGTCGTCATCGACGTCGGTATGAACCGCAACGCCGATGGCAGGCTGACGGGCGACGTGGATTTTGCCACGGTCGAGCCCCGTGCCTCCTATATCACCCCCGTCCCCGGCGGCGTCGGTCCTATGACCATCGCGATGCTGATGCGTAACACGCTGACCGCGGCGCAGGCCAAGGTCAAGGGCTGATAACACACAAAAAAGGTCGCACCATGGCGGTGCGGCCTTTTATGCTCATAGAGATCATATCGCAAAAAATATCCAAATGCAAGCGTAGAGCACTTGCTTTTTTCAAAAGCTGTGGTATAATGTAAAAAAAGTGCGGAGGTGCCGTATGCAAAAGCAACTCTTTTTTGACGATAACGATCTTTTCGTCCGCGATAATGCCGCGCGATCCTATGGGACGCCGCAGCAGGTCGCGACCTATCACGACGGCGTGTGCAGTACCGATTATTGCACGGGCTGGGTGTTCCGTCTTGACAGCGGCAGATACCGTATGCTCTATTTTGGTCACGGTACGGGCTTCAAGGAGCACAAGGTGTTTCTGGCCACGAGCGAGGACGGCGTGCATTTCGCCCCCGAGCAGCTCGATGACGGTGCGGTCAGCGTCGAGTGTCAGTATCCGCACGAGATCATGACGCTTAGTGATGGCAGTGAGATCGCCTCGGTCTATGAGGATACGCACACGTCGGATGCGAGCGCGCGCTATAAGATGCTGATGTCCGAGTATTCGCCGCGCGACCTCGCCGTCACCGATGCCATCTACACCTCGCCCGACCTCATCCGCTGGACGCGCGTCGAGGACGCCGTGTGGGGCGACGGTACCGAGCCGCAGGCGTGCGTGTTCTATAATGAGAAGCAGCAGTGCCATACCGTCATCGAGCGTCCCTTCTGGGGCATCCGCTGTGCGGGATATAAGGAGACGCGGGATTGGCAGAGCTTTACCGACTATCAGATGTGCCTCAACGTCGATGCGGCGGACGAGCGATTGAGCGAGATCTACGGCGTGCCTGCTGTGTTCGATCACGGCGGCACCTACGTCGGGCTCGTCCATATCTACCGCAGCCTTGACAGTGAGCGCAATGCCAAGTATAAAAACGGCATCATCGATACCCAGCTCGCCTATTCACGGGACGGTCGCTATTGGAGGCGTAGCTTGCGCGAGCCCTTCATCAGCGGCGTGACAGGCATGACGGATCAGACCTATCCGCTCGTCTGGATGCCCTGCGTGCGCGAGTGGGGCGACGGTGCGATCACGTTCTACGGCTCGGCGTCCGAGCTCGAGCACGGCCCCGCCTTCCGTCAGCCGGGAACGGGACGCATCCTCATATGCAAGCTGCGTCGCGACGGCTTTGTTGCACTTGCCACGGAGGATAAGACCAAGCCCTCGCTTGTGGCACCGCGCGAGCTTGCATGGCATGGCGGTGAGGCTCATATCAACCTCAAGGCCAAGCGGGCAACGGTCGCCGTCTGGTGTACCAACGAGAGCGAGAACGTGGGCGGCAACGTGCTGGGGCTGTCGCATCTGCTCGAGGGCTATTCGCACGACGATTGCATCCCCTTCGAGGGCGATAGCACCGATTGGGTGCCGACCTACAAGAATGGAAACACACTCGATGCCCTCAAGGGCAAAACGCTGGTGCTGGAGGTGCGTTACGAGGACGGTGAGCTGTATTCGATCTCGGGTGACTTTACCTTGCTTTTCAACACCCCCGCGGCGCGCTACCGTAAATTTGGCGTGTTGCCCGAATAAAAAGAAAAGGCTCTTGAAAAAGAGCCTTTTTGTTATTTCCACTCGCCCAGCTCCTCGCGCCGCTTTTGTTCTTCAAGCTCGCGCTCGAGCTGCTCCTGTCGCTTCTCGATCTGCTCGCGCTCCGCTTTGATACGCTTGACGGTGGTGGGGATGAGCGCGATGTTGATGAGAAGGATGATGGCGAACGGAAGAATGAACAGGATGCCCGAGGCGATGGCCTTGACGTTGGTCGAGAAAAAATAGATAAAGGGTGCGGGCAGGGGCGTGATGACCAGATAGATGAATTCGAGCAGACGATCCCACACCGTATCGAATTCGGCAGGCGAGCGTATCAGGAAGGTGCCGTGACCGCCGATCTTGGTGTATCTCAGCGTGCCGAATGCTTCGTCCGCATTGTTGCCGCTCCGCACCGCGATCGCCATATAGAGCGACCAGCCGATGGTCATCAGCGGAAGGAGCGAGACGACCGTGAACTTCACCTGCTCGTCATAGATGCGAACGGCAAGACATACCGCGACGATCACCACCGCGTAATAGATCAACCATTTCGTCATACGGTGCCACCATTTCTTCATATGTATGTCTCCCTCCATCGTCTTTCCTTTATTATAAGCGATCTGCGAACGAATGTCAAGAGGCGTATGATGATTGCTCTTATTTCCCGCGGATACTCGTTCTTGAGATCAAATACGAGGACGGTGAGCTGTATTCGATCTCGGGTGACTTTACCTTGCTTTTCAACACCCCCGCGGCGCGCTACCGTAAATTTGGCGTGTTGCCCGAATAAAAAGA
>JAGBTR010000015.1 GCA_017631215.1 Clostridia bacterium
AAATGCGGATATAATTGAAGCTCTTAGGATTGAGCGAGCCCTTGGCCGTCGGAGAGGACAGCGGCAGATACAGCTCGTTCCAACCCTTTTGCAGCTCCAGCTTGGTCAGCTGATAAGCATATTCATCTTTATCATAGGTACCGCTGGAGGTCAACTCGATGTAGCCATTGCGAATGTCCTCGGGGTTCTCGATATACATCCAAAGATGGAGATATCCCTCCATATATTCGGTGATATCGAGCGGCGAGAAGCCATACTCCATACGCACCGTCTGAGGCGTGCTGACGAACGATGCATTGCCCTCCTTGATAAAGGCGGGATCGGAGCACAGCGCAACGCTCTTGACACCCTGCGTGTTCTCACAGCGGTGCAGGATAGGAAGGTTGCTCTGCGAGGTAGAGACCGCCGTGCCCGTCTTGCCCGTGTTGCTCTCGTTATACAAGGCAGCATCGGGAATGTTGCACAGATAGATATCGTCGAAATAGATGGGAGTACCGTCCGAGCCTGCGCTCAGGTAGATACGCATATAGTTGAGGTAAGCGGGATCGAAGACGGACGTGGTGGTCGCACCGCCCTGATGGAAGGGCAGCCAGACCTCGTTCCAGCCCTTCTTTTGCAGGTACTTACCAAGCGACCAGTTCTTCTCGGCGTTGTCATAGGTACCCGAGCTGGTCATCTCGATCGTACCGCTCACCGAGGGATCGGAAACGTAGATCCACATATGCAGGAAGCCGTAGAACTTGTAAGCGCTGGCATCGGTGGCGGGGATCTTCATCTCAAAGATGACCTGACCCTTGGTCTGGACCTTATACGAGGCCTTGCCCTCCTTCACGTAAGCCGTTGTGGTGTTGAGCGTCGTACTGCCCTTGACCTGCGAGCCCTCCAAGGCATCGAGCGATTCGCAATCGTTGAGTATGATGCGCGTGGGCTCCTGCTCGACGCTCGGCATCGGACGCTCATATGCATCCAGCTCCTCGGTCACCTCGAAGGCCACGTCGGTGTAAGGAAGCACCTCGCACAGGTAGATATCGTCGAAATAGACGGCAGGCTTGGCGTTGCCGCCGTAGCGCGCGATCTTGACGGTCAGTGTGTCGAAGCCGTCGAGCTGTATCTCGCCCGTGCGCTTCCAGCCGCTGTCGAGCGGCAGCAGGATCTCATTCCAGCCCGCATCGGTAACGGCAGCCGGCATCGACCAGTTGTAGCTCCACTTTCCCTTGGAGCTGGAAAGGGTGATATGGTTGCCGCTAAAACCCGTGATGGCGTTGGGATCCTCGACGTACATCCAAAGGTGCAGATAGACGTTCTCCGTGCCGAGCTCGGTCGCATCGACAGGACCGAAGGTGGCACTGAGCAGCGTATCGGCCTCGCCGTAGGTGGACTTGAGCGAGCCCTTGCCCTCTTTGATATAGGCGGTGTCGGTGTTGAGAGCGACCTGCTTGACGCCGCTCGCGCTGTCGCAATCCAACAGCTCGACGGTGACGATCGGCTCACCGCCCGCGTTCTCGGTAAGTCCCGAATCGGAGCGATAGGTGGGCTCAAGATAATAGCCGTTGTTGAGACGGTTATAGATGGTCAGCGAGGAGGACTCATCGCATTCGTGCGACTTACCGCCCGTGCGGAGCGGATTAAAGGTCACCACGTCGCTTCCGTTCTCAACGAGGAACATGGGCGAGATACCCTGCACGTCGGAGGTCACGTTATAGCCGACGACCTCGGCGTTATCGGTGCGCAGCATGGTGCGACAGCCGTACATAAACACGTTGTTGAGCTGTTGATCCTTGGCATCCTTGATGAAGACGACGTCGCAGTTGTCGCGGAGCGCCATATAGACCGCTGAAGGGCCTGCCTGCTGCGTCGACATATTGGCTGCGTTGATCATATCGGTGTCGTAGTAGCCGCCGACGTAGAAGGGCTGGCGGTGAGTGAAGGTCACGTTGCACAGTACGCCCTCGATCACGCCTCGGTCACCACCGGCACGGACAAAATTGTTGGAGGTCGCACCGAAGCACTGCTTGACAAGATGATCGTCGCAATCGGTAAAGTCAAAGCCAACGATACCGCTCGAAATGACCGTATTGAGCGCATAAACACGCGCGCCCTTGCCGCGAACGGCAACGACGGTTTCGTACCTTTCGTCGCCCGACTCGATCATGCCGAGCGCCGTGATGATATCGTAGGACGGGTAGAAGATACGCAGACCCGACACGCCCGACGACTCGCTGAGCGTGATGAAGTCGCCCTCGTTGACGTAGGTCAGGATGACCGTTCCGGGAATGTGCGCACTGAGCGTCGACTTGTCGCGCACGGCCATCGCCATCGCGCCGCGCAGCTCAACGCCCGTGGGAACGGAGAGCGGCGTGTAGACGCTGTAGATACCCTGCGGAACATAGACGATACCGCCCGTCAAGCCTGCAATATCCAGTGCCTCCTGAATGGCAGGGCCGGCATCCTCCTTGACGCCGTTCAGCTCTGCCACGTCGGCAATATAAAGATGCGACTTGGGACGGATGTACGTTCCCTCCCTGGCGACGTAGCCCGAAAGATCGTCGTCGTTATCGAGGACGGTCTTGGCACCGTCGACCGTGTGGATGCCGCCCGCGCCCGTCAGCT
>JAGBTR010000093.1 GCA_017631215.1 Clostridia bacterium
CATCAGCGCGATCATCTCCTCGTGGACGATCTTGACGATCTGCTGACCGGGGAGCAGGGATTCCAGCACCTCGGAGCCGACGGCGCGCTCGGAAACGGTCTTGATGAAATCGCGCACGACCTTGTAGTTGACGTCTGCCTCAAGCAGCGCCATCTTGATCTCGCGCATACCGACCTTGATGTCGTCTGCGGTCAGCTTGCCCTTGCTGCGCAAGCGCTTAAATGCGTTTTCCAGCTTTTCACTCAATCCTGCAAACATTGGCAAGCCTCCTTGTGTTTTTTGTTGGTGGATGTTCGCTCCTTCAGCCGACGCAGCTCTCGAGTGCAAGGATCTCCTCGATCACCTGATCGGGAAGCGCGTGCTCGTGCGCCAGCGTGCGGAGACGCTCTGCGTGGTCGGCCGCCTCGCGGAAGCGCGATGCCAGATGCAACCGCTCCTCATAGAAGGCAAGCTCCTCCTCGGCCTTTTTGATCAGCTCGCGCACGCCCTGACGCGAAATGCCAAGGTCTGCGGCGATCTCGGCGAGCGAGAGGTCGTTGTTGTAATAGTCGTCCATCACACGGCGCTTGCGCTCGGAGAGCACGTCACCGTAGAAGTCCAGAAGATAGGCGATATTTAAGTTTTTTTCAAACATCTGCCACCCTCCGATCGATCCTCGCAATGCTGTAAAGCAAAATGCTTTACACATTATATCACCGCTTGTTACATTTGTCAAGAGTTTTTTTGAAAAAAATATTTACTTTTTCGTGCATATCCGTTATAATGTAGAAAACACCGGTGAAGACCGAAGGAAGGGAGGAGATCGAATGGCTGTGACCGCCAAGCGACGCGTCGTCGCGGTGCTTTTGTCGCTTCTTTTTTCGTTGCTCTTGTTTTGCGCCTGCGAACGCACGCCCGAGCCGCCCGTGACCGAGCCCGATTCCCCGACCGAGCCGAGTACACCGACCGAGCCCGACGAGCCGCCCGTGGAGGTTCTCCCTGCGAGCTATGAGCGCTTGATGGATGCTCTTCGCCTCGAGGAGGGCGAGCCGCTCGTGCCGCCCCGTGAGGAGGCGCTGACCTTCTCGCTCGATGCCGTTGCGTCGGCCTTTTTCAACACCGACCGCATCCTCGAGATCGGCTGTGCGTCGGGCGACCTTCGCGAGATCCGCTACACGAGCGACGGCAGCAAGCCGTCTGCCACACACGGCGAGGTCTACCGCGGCCCCATCACGCTGCGCGCGGGCTCGCTGCCGAACGTCTACCATTTCGCGGCCTGCGCCGTCTATGCGGACGGTAGCACGTCGGAGATATGCTACCGCACCTATTTTGTCGGTACGGATATCGTCGAGCAGTTCAATATGCTCGTCTTTTACGTCGATGCCGAGGAGAGCGATCTCTGGTCGGCAGAGAAGGGCATCTTCCATCCAAACAACATCAAAAGGAGCGGACGCGAGTGGGAGCGTCCTATGCACGTCCAGCTCTTTGACAGCGACGGCACTGAGCTCTTGCATCTGCCTGCGGGCATCCGCATCTACGGCGGCTACTCGCGCGCCCACGTGCTCAAGTCGATGCGTTACATCGCACGCAAGGACTACGACAGCGTGCTGGACGATTTCAACGTGCTGGATCTGTTCGGTCCGCTCTACACGAACGAGGGCACACGCATCGACAAGCTGGAGCATCTGGTCGTGCGCAACTCGGGCAACGACTTCGGCAACGCCTTTATGAAGGACGAGCTGACGCAGCTTCTGATGGCGGAGCAGGGCTTTGCCTTTACCGAGCCCGTGCGCCCGTGTCTGGTCTACGTCAACGAAACGCTGTACGGAATGTACTGGATGCACGAGCCGTACAAGGATTCTTATTTTGAGAACCGCTTTGAGCAGTACGGCTACCGCGGCGAGTTTGTCGTGCTGGACGGTCCCGAGCGTGAAAAGGAGCCGACGGGCGACGAGCATATCGGCTACGACCCGCTGAAGGACTACAACGAGATGCTTGCCTATGGCGAGCGCGATCTCACCGACGACGCGACCTACGCCGCGCTGTGCGAGCGGCTGGACGTTGTGAGCTATCTTCAGATGCACGCGACGATGGGCTATATCAACAACGGCGACTGGCCGCAGAACAACAACCGCGCGTTCAAATATTTTGCCGCCGAGGGCGAGACGCCGTCCGACGTCTACGGTATGGACGGCAAGTGGTATTTTCTCCCCCACGACACCGACTGGGCGTTTGGCACGGTAACGGCGAACTCGTTCCGTTGGTGCTACGATAAGGAGGCCATCCAGTACAGCCCGCTCTTTTGCGCGCTGATGGAGCGCGACGATTGCCGCGTCACGTATATCACCTACCTTCTCGATATGATGAACGGCGCCTTCTCGCCCGACCGCGCCACGCCCGTGGCGGAGAGTATGATTCGGGACATACGCCCCGGACTTGAGCTGTATCTGGCGAAGAGCCCTTATCTGCCCGAGAATTTTGACATGGCCGCCTTTGACCGCCGCTCGGCGCGTGTGGTCGACTTTCTCAAGGCGCGCCCCGCGAACGTGGTCAAGTATATCGACGAGCAGTACGGACTCGGCAAGGCGTATACGCTGACGGTGGACGTGCCGCGCGATGCGGGTGTGCAGGTCAACACCTACGTCTCGGAGGGCGACTTCAAGGGGACGTACTACACCTACTATCCCACCACGCTCTCGCCCGTCGTGCCCGTGGGCTATGCCTTCGATCATTGGCTGGTCAACGGCGTGCGGCGTAACGCCGAGACGCTGACGCTGGAGGATGCCTTTACCCATACGGGCAGAGTCACGGTCGAGGCGGTGCTTCGCCGTGTCGAGGGCTTGCGCGTAACGGCGATCGGCTACGACGGCACGGACGATTACGTCGTGCTGACCAACCTCGGCGAGCACGACGTCAGCGCCAAGGGCTACTATCTCACCGACAAGGACGTCGCGCCTATGCGCTACGCGCTCCCCGATGTGACCGTTCCTGCGGGCAAGTCCATTGTCATCTACGGCGAGGATTTTTCACGCGAACGCGAGGGCGGGGATGCTATGATGAGCTTCGATCTTGCCAAGGAGGAGACGCTTTGTCTGTCCGTCCTTGACGGGCAGGGCAACGCGGTGACGGTCGACCGCATCTGGTTGCCGCCCAAAATGCAGGATACCTCCTCGTATGAGCGCGACCTGACGAGCGGTCGCTTCTTTGAGGTGCTGGCAGGCGAAAAATAACGAAAAGCGACGGCTCTGCGCGCAGACGTGGGCGGTCGCTTTTCTTTTCTATCATAAAATTTACGCAAAACGGTGTACAAATTTGATCTTTTGTGATATACTGGACTGGACAAGAAAGGGAGGTGTAGCGATGCGGAGCAAGCAGCTGTATATCAGGCGGGCGATCGAGGCGTCCTTTCTCAAGCTGCTCGACGAGCGCCCGTTTGAGAAGATCACGGTCAAGAACATCGTCGACGATTGCGGTCTGACGCGTAACACCTTCTACAACTATTTTGAGGACACCTACGACGTGGTGGACGGTCTGCTCCGCGCGCTTGTGTGTGACGTGCTTGACAGTGACGAAGCGCCCGATACGCTCGTCGGCACGATGAGTCCGGTGATGAGCTTTGCCCGTGAGCACCCCCGCGCCATCGCCCATCTCTATCGCTCCTCCAAGCGCGAGGAGCTGATGCTGTGCTTTGATAAGATGTTTGAACTGATGGCCGAGCGGCTGTGCGCGAGCTCGGTGCGTTCGGGACGGCTCGCCGCCGAGGACGAGGCGCTGATGGCGCAGAGCTGTCGGTTTCTGCTCTCGGGCTTTTTCGCGCAGTGGATCGTCAAGGGGATGGAGACGCCGCTCGAGGAATCGCTCGAGCGCTTGGAGATGCTTTTTAAGATAGACCACGGAGGCAAGGAGAAGAAGGATGATGGATCGTACACAACGCATTGAACGGCTGCGCGAGGCGGCACTGAACACGCGCATCTGCTATGACGAATTTTTTTATCGCTTTTATCGCGCCCACGGCGGCGATGCTCCCTGCCTGACCTATGAGAGCTATGCCGCGGCGTATACGGCGGCGATGGAGGGGATGCGCCCCACCATCGAGGAGGGCGAGCTGATCGTCGGTCGCGGCGTCGACCGTATGACGGACGAGGAGCGATGCGAATGGAGCACGGTCTACCGCCCCATCGCCAATCGTTATATGGCGGACAAGCGCCGAAACAACGAGAACTCGCATATGGCGATCGACTATGAGCTGGTGCTGTCGCAGGGCTTGCTGGGCATCGTCGACCGCATCGACGGCTATCTGGCGTGCTGTGAGGAGGGCAAAAGACCCTTTTACCGCGCCTGCCGTGCGGCTTGTCTTGCCGTCATCCGCCACGCCGAGCGCTACGCCGAGGAGGCAGAGCAAAAGGCCGAGCAGACCGAGGACGCTGACCGCCGCGCCGAGCTTTTGGAGATCGCGCGCATCTGCCGCCGCGTTCCCGCCCACGGCGCCGAGAGCTTTTACGAGG
>JAGBTR010000094.1 GCA_017631215.1 Clostridia bacterium
CCGATGCGGCCTTTCTTCTTGCCAGGGTGCGCAGGGTCTGCTCGCGCTTTGCGCGGTAGCCCTCGATGTCAACGGTGATCTTGACGTAAGGCTCCTTCTTACCGTCCACACGCTTGTTGGCGGCAAGGTTAGCAAGGTACTGAACCGAATCCAGGGTTTCGCCGTGGTGACCGATGAGGATCGAAGCCGACTCGCCCGAGATGGCGATGTACTTGTCGTCGTTGTCACCGTCGGTCATCTCGACCGTGGCATCCAGATTCATGTCAGAGAGAAGATTCTTGACAAAAGCGAGTGCGCGCTCCTCGCCACCCACCGCATATACGGCGGAAATTTTTGCATTGACGGCACCGATTCCGAACAGGCCGCCCTTCTTGGGCTCCTCCAGAACGGTGTAGGTGATCGCGTCAGCGGAGGGAGCCTCAAGCTCAGTCACAGCCTGGGCAACAGCCTCCTCAATCGTTTTTGCGCTGATGATAACTTCCTTTTTCACTTTTTTATCTCCATGTCGTAAAATGTCTTAGGTGTCCTTACTCGGACTTTTCGTCGTCCTTCTCGTCAGCCTTGTCTTCCTTGATGGGAGCGGCAGAGAGAATGCGCCCCTTGCCCTTGGCCTTCTGCTCGGCCTCGAGTGCTTCCTGCGCTTCGAGAGCCTCGCGACGGGCGCGTCCTGCCTCGGCGGTGTAGGCGAAGTCCTCCTCGTCGATGTGGTGCAGAGAGCGAACCACGCGACCCGACTTCGTCGTCTTTGCCTTGGTGTCCTGACGGGCGTTCATTTCCTTCTCGGCGGCCTTGTAGTCCTCATCCGTAAACTTCGGAATGGGCATCAGGCGCGAGAGAATGAACTGTTTGAGCATGCCGAGCAAGCTCTTGAAGATCCAGTAGATACCAACAACTGCGGGGGAAGGAGAAGGCGATGAAGGTACTGAACAGAGGCATGGTGATATCCATCATGTTGTTCGAGCAACCCATGGCCTGATCCTGAACGGCAGGCTGGTAGGTCAGCTTGCGGTTGACCTTCATGCTGATGAAGTAGGTGACAAAGGTCAGAACCGGAACGATGAGCAGCCAGTTGAAGACCGTGATGTCGGGGTTCTGTCCGAGGTTGATGACACCAAAGAAGGACAGATCGGGCAGGTCAGCAAGGCTGGTTACGTTCTGCGAAAAGCCCTCCACACTCGAAAAGGCACCAAGACCGTGCTCTGCGGCGATCGTGCGAACGTCGCTCAGAAGCGTTAAGTGGTTGGTGGTAGAATAGGCGTGCGAGGGGAAGAAGCTTTGTGCGACCTGCATCACCTGGTTGACGGCATCGGCCGACAGGCGGCAGATGTAGGTCAGAGGCTGGGTCACGATCGCGTAGAGCGAATAGATGATCGGGAGCTGGATCAGAAGGGGGAGGCATCCGCCCATGGGGTTGTAGCCTTCCTTTTGGTAAAGCTCCTGGATCTCCATCGTCATTTTTTGCTTGGTCGGCTGGTCGTCCCGTCCCGCATATTTCTTGCGGATGGCCATTTCCTTGGGACGAAGCTTTGCTTGCTTAATAGAGTTTTTCTGCTGCTTGATGCCGAAGGGGAGCAGAACGATCTCGATGATCACGGCAAACAAGAAGAGTGCCGGGAGATACTGATTGCCCATCAGCCAGCTGCAGAAGCGTATCACATAACCAAAGGGAATGTTGATGATATCCAAAATATTCATGTGATCAATGTGGTGGTTCTGTTATTCAAACAGAGCCGTTCTCCTGTTGATTTTTGGGGTTGTTGACGTTGTCATTGTCCGTCCCGGGGTTTGGGACGCTTTCTTTGCCATCCGTTTTGTTTCGTTGGTATTTGGGAATCCGCTTTGGCGGCACGGGATCGTATCCCCCCGCGCAGAATGGATTGCAGCGCAGGATGCGCTTTGCGGTCAGCCAAAATCCTACGAAAAAGCCACGTTTCATAAATGCTTCGAGAGCATAGGCAGAGCATGAAGGGGTAAACCTACAGCACGGATTTCGTTTGAGCGGCGAAAGAAATTTTTGATAAAGCCGAATCAGCCAAACGCACACATACTTCATGGCGTTTGTGTGTTGCCGCCGTTCTGCGGCACCTTGAGCATATCCAGTTTAGAGAAGGCCTTTTGCAGATCCTTTTGGACGTCTGTCGCCTTTTTGCCGCGAATGGCCTCGCGGGCGCTGATGACGACAAGAAAGCCTGTCCGCAGCTCGTCTCGAATCGGGTCGTAGGCCGCGCGAATGACGCGCTTTGCGCGGTTGCGCACAACGGCCGAGCCGATTTTTTTGGAAACAGAAAGACCTAGACGGTTGACGATCTTCTTTTGCGGATGTGCGTGCGCCAGACGTCTGGCGGCAAGGTCACGCAAAACATAGACGGCAACGGTCGGTGTGACGAAGCGGCGTCCTTTTAGATATGCCTTTTGATACAGATGGTTTTCTTTAATCGCGACGTTTTTCATCTTTTCACAAAACCTCCGTATATCAAAAACCCCGATGCTCAAAAAGGAGTCATCGGTGGTTTTTATGATGTAAGCGATATTCGCTTAACGATTAATAGGTCAGTCTTTTTCTGCCCTTAGCGCGTCTTCTTTTCAGGACATTTCTGCCATCGGCGGTTGCCATTCTCTTTCTGAAGCCGTGCTCTTTCTTTCTCTGACGCTTTTTGGGTTGATAGGTTCTGAGCATTGCGTTGCACCTCCTTACGTTTTTGGTATTCCGGATCACGAGTCTCCGGAATGATTCCGGAAGCGTGTTGCTTTTTCAGCCGAAAATACGCTTTATACAATGACATCTTATATTAAACCATAAAGTAGTTCGTTTGTCAAGCCTTTTTTTCAAATTTTTTTGATTTTCTTCTCTGTTTTGCCAAACTTTGTGGTTGACCTTGGCTCATTTCCATGATATAATAAGAGGGAAAAAGAGAGAAAAATCATCGAAGGGAGGGGATTTTTGTGGACGTAATACGCGAGGATGCCTTTCGCAAGCAGATCAAAAACGGGCTTGCGGGCGGGTATTTCTTCTATGGCGACGAGGATTATTTGAAGGTTCACGCGCTCAAATCGGCACGCGCCGCAATCAGCCCCGACGAGGGTCTTGCTGTCTTTAACGACGTGCGGATGGATGCGATGACCTTTTCGGCACAGGCGCTCATTGACGCCCTTCAGCCCCTGCCGATGCTCGAGGACAAAAAGATCGTCACGGTCACG
>JAGBTR010000095.1 GCA_017631215.1 Clostridia bacterium
GGCTCGGCGGGAGTCTCAGGCTCTGCAGGCGTCTCGGGCTCTGCGGGAGTCTCGGGCTCTGCAGGAGTCTCGGGCTCTGCGGGAGTCTCAGGCTCTGCGGGAGTCTCGGGCTCTGCGGGAGTCTCAGGCTCGGCGGGAGTCTCGGGCTCGGCAGGCGTCTCGGGCTCTGCGGGAGTCTCGGGCTCTGCGGGCGTTTCAGGCTCGTCGGGCGTGTCGGGGGTATCGGGCTTGCAGGCGACGAGCATCATCGTGATCATGAGCATCGCCAGCACAAGGCAAAGAATCTTTTTCATAATTGCACCTCATAAAAATAATTGGTAAAGTCATTATAGCACTTCGGGCGTTTCTTGTCAACGCGCGCCAAATTTTTTTGGTGTCCTTCACAAAAACGGCAATTGCTTTTTGGCGCTTTTGACCAACGAAAAAAGGAGCGCGACCGAGGTCGCGCTCCTTGGGAATCTTATTTTGTCATCGTGAAGTAGACGTCATCGAAATACATCGACGAGCTTGCGACGTTCCCCGTGCGAATGGTGAACAGACGCAGGTAGTTGACCGACGACAGATCGGTGACACCCGTCGAGGGGCTGCAACGGTCGGTCGAGATGGGCAGCCAGACCTCGTTCCAGCCATCCTGCTTGAGATGGTCGAGAACGCTCCAGCTCATCTCGTCCACGTCGCTGACACCGCTCGAGGTCAGCTCGATGTTACCGCTCTTGATGGTCGCGTGGTCGGTGACGTACACCCACATATGCAGGTAACCGCCCTCGTATGCCGTGATATCCAGCGGCAGGAAGGAGTAGATCAGACGCACCTGGAAGTCGGACGAATGGATCGAGGAGGAGCCCTCCTTGACCTGATCCTGCGACACCTTGTAGCCCTTGGAGGTGTGGTCGTACATACCGACGGGGATGGACTCGCCGTCAAACAGCACGTGCTTGCCCTCGTTTGCCTTGGTGCCAAGGGCATTGGGAGCGAGGTAGATATCGTCAAAGTAGAGCACAGCGCCGTCCGCCTGGTTGGTATAGATGCGGATGAAGTTGACGCGGCTCAGATCGGGCGCGTTGCCCGAAGCGCAGTAGGGCGTTTGCAGGCAGATGGGCAGCCAGACCTCATTCCAGCCCTCGTTGCGGATGTAATTCTTGATCTGCCAGCTCATCTCCTGCGAATCGGCGTGACCGCTCGAGGTCAGCTCGATGCTGCCGGAGGACAGCCGATCAAAGCCCTTGACGTAGACCGACAGATGCAGGAAGCCGCCCTCGTAGCCCGCGGCGTCGACGGGGTCAAACTGATAGGTCAGACGGACCTGCTCGCCGCCCTTGTAGGAGCCGCTGCCGCCCTTGATGTAGGTCGCATCCTTGTTCAGCGTTGCGATATTCAGACCGCTGATCGTTGCCGTCTCGCCATCGAGCAGCATCAGCGCACCCTCGGCCTTGGGCGCTTCGGGAAGCACGGGCGTCTCGGGCACCTCTACCTCGGGAGGATTCTTGATCTCCTCGGGCACATCGGCCTTGTCGACGAAGCGGATGTCATCAATGTACACCGGCACGACGTCCATATGACCCGCCTTTTGCTGAATGTAGATGCGGAGGTAGTTGAAGCGCGTGGGATCCAGCTCACCGCCCGTAGATGCGGCGGGCGCATCCATCGGCAGCCAGACCTCGTTCCAGCCGTTCTTGGTCAGATAGTTCTTGACGTTCCAGCTGTTCTCCTCTACGTCACACGTGCCGCCCGAGCAAAGCTCGATCTGACCGCCGCCCGAGAGCAGGCTGATGTCCTCGACGTAGATCCACAGATGCAGGTAGTCGTCCATATAAGCGGAGATATCGGTCTCGGGGATCGCATACTGCAATCTGACCGTATTCTGCAAGGACTTGAAGGACTTCTTGCCCTCCTTGATGTAAGCGGCCTTCTTGTTGATCTCGACCGCAGTCGCGCCCGTCGTCTTCTCGCAGGCGTTCAGAACGGGAAGCTGGAAGAGGCGGTAAGCCGAGCCGACCGTATCGGTATTGGTCTCGTCGTAGAGCGAGCCGTCCTTGATGTTGCAGATGTAAACGTCGTCAATATAGAAGGTCGGCTTGCCGATGCCGTGCGAGGCATAGATACGCATATAGTTGATGAAGGAGGGATCGTACTTGGGGTTGGCCGACGTTGCCGTGCTGCCCGAGCCCAGCGGGATCCACAGCTCGTTCCAGCCGCTCTCGACCAGATACGAGGTCAGCGACCACGTCTTCTCGCCCTTATCGTAGTCACCGCCCGAGCAAAGCTCGATCTGGGAGTTCGTTCCAAGGTTGCCGATGTCGTCGATGTACAGCCACATATGCAGATAGCCGTCCTCGTTGAAGTCGGTGATATCCGTTGCAGAGAACTTGATCTCAAAGAAGGGCAGGCTCGCGGGCGTCACCTTGAAGGACTTGTTGCCCTCCTTGACAAACTCGGGCTTGGTGTTCAGCTCGACCTGACCCTTAACCAGCGGACCGATCTGGTCGAGCGTCTCGCAGTTCTCGATCATCACGCGCATCGGGTCATCGTTCGCGCCTGCGGTGGGCTTGTTATAGTCCTCGACCGTCGTCGGCTCGATGATCTCCGAGGTGCTGTCGTAGGGCAGAAGCTGGCAGATATAGATATCGTCAACGTAGAACTGCGCGCGCTCGGGCAAGCTGTTATAGTTGACGCTGAAGGACAGATACTGCAGCGAGGAGAGATCCATCTCGCCCCTGCCGTTCCAGCCCGAGTCGAGCGGCAGCCACAGCTCGGTCCAGCCGCTTGCCGTGTTCAGGTAGGAGGGAGGCAGCCAGGTGTAGGTGTAGCCGACACCGTTGGGCGTGTTCGCCAGCGTGATGTTGTTGGCACCGCCCCAGGTGAGGTTGATGGTCTCATCCACGTACACCCACATATGCAAATAGATATTCTCCGTGCCCAGGTCGCCGGCATCGACGGGATCGAAGGTCGCCTTGAAGACGGTCGCGCCCTCGTCGGCCTTTCCCGCGCCGATATTGCTCTGCTTGAGCGAGCCAGAGCCCTGCTTGATGTAGGCGGGATCGGTGTTGAGCGTCGCGCCCGTGACACCGTTGATGCTGTCGCAATCGAGCAGCTCGATCTCGTCGATCACCTCGCCGAGTGCGTTCTCAGGCACGCCCGAGGACGAGCGGTAGGTGGGCTCGAAGCTGTTCTTGCTGATAACGCGGTTGTACAGCGTCAGCGACGAGGTCTCGTCACAGTAGTGCGACAGACCGCTGGTACGCAGCGGGTTGAAGGCCACGACGTCGCTTCCGTTCTCCACGTGGAACATCGACTCAAGGCTCTGCCAGTCGGAGGTCACGTTGTAGCAGACGACGGACGAGTTATTCGTGCGCAGAATGCGGTGACAGCCGTACATAAAGACGTTGTTCATCACCTCGTTCTCGGCGTCGGTCAGAACGACCGTGTCGCAGTAGGAGCGAAGCACGCGGTCGCGGATGATGGAGAAGCGGTAGTCGCTGATCTCCTTGCTGTGGATCTGCCAGTTCTCGTCGTTGTAATAATCCGCATCGAAATGGCCGTTGATGTAGAAGGGATGGCGCATCGTGAAGGTCTGGTTGCACAGCACCGACTCGATGTGTCCGTTCTTACCGCCCGCGCGGATGAAGTTGTTGAAGGTACAGCCGAAGGTCTGCTTGATCAGATGGTTGTCGCAGCCCGTAAAGTCGATACCGACGAACGCGCCCGAAATGACCATATTCATCGCATAGACGTTCGCGCCCTTGCCGCGGATCGCGACGCAGGTATCGATCACGCTCTCCTGCTGCTCAAGATATACAAGCGCGGTCGAGGCATCGTAGGTGGAGTAGAAGATGCGGATGCCCTGAATGCCCGAGGACTCCTCGAGCGTGATGAGGTCGCCGTTGGGGACGTTGGCGATAAAGACGGTACCGGGGACGAGCGCATTCGTCTCGGAGCGGTCGCGGACGGCGATCTCCATCGCGCCGCGCAGCTCAACGCCGGTGGGGACGTTCAGCGGCGTGTACAGGCTGTAAATGCCGGCGGGAACGTAGACGATACCGCCCGTCGTGCCTGCCACGTCCAGCGCCATCTGAATGGCGGGAGCGGCGTCCTCCTTCAAGCCGTCCATATCTGCGACCTCGGCCACGTAGAGGATGGACTTGGGACGGATGTAGCTGCCGTACTCGGGATCGTACTTGGCCAGGTCGTCGGTGTTGTCGAGCATAATGCGAGCGCCGTCGATACACTCGATGCCACCCTTGCCCGTCATCTCGACGTCGGCCAGCTTGAGCGTGCCGCCCTTGGCATAGCTGACCACGCCGTAAACGTCGGCCTCGATGGTCGCGTTGGCGATGGTCGCGCCCTGCCCTGCCAGACCCTCGGCCACGACACCGTAGACACAATCGGAGATGTCCACACCGTAGAAGATGCCCCAGAAGCCGCCCGTAAACAGCATAGCGGTGTGGTAGCCCTTGATGGTGATGTCGGTGTACTGGTTGAGGTCAAGCGAGAAGAACTCCATCGCGACGGCGTTCTCGCGGCACCACGTACGCAGTGCGGCGGGATCGGAGCAGGCGTAGTCGCCCGTCGCCGTTGCCCAGTAATCGGTCGAGATACGGAGGTCGACGGTATAGCCGATCTCGCGCGACTCGCTGGCCTTATAGCCCTGCGACAGCGCCGTCATACGGACGTTCTCGATCTGGAGCAGCTCGTGCGACGTGCCGAGCAGACACGAGCCGATGCCGCGGTAGGAGTTGATGAAGGTCAGGTCTCTCAGCATACACATACGCATATCACCGTAAACGGTGTAGTCGTAGGGCTGAACGTTGCGGATATCCTGATTGGGATAATAGAAGGTCAGACCGATCAGACCGCTGTTGCACGAGCCGTTGTTCATCATCAGGAACAGCGAGCGCGTGCCGTACTCGGTCAGCTCGTCCTCGGTCAGCGCGGGAATGTCTGCGAGGATGACCGTGCCGTACTCGGGCTTGCTCGTCAGGTCGGGATCCTGCCAGTCGCCCTGCAGCACGACGCCCGCGGGGACCTCGATGGTGGTCGTCACGCGATAGCGACCGACGGGCAGAAAGACGGTGCCGCCCTTTTTGTCGGCAGCCGCGTCGTCGAGTGCCTGCTGGATACCGGCGGTGCTATCCTCAACGCCCGTGGGGTCAACGCCGTACGCCTCGGGCGTGACGACGATATCGGCGATGATGACCTGCTCGGTCACGTAAACAGTCTCGATGAGATAGGGACCGTCCTCGTAGTCCGAGGCGATCTCATACGCGGCACGCTGCTTTTGCGCGGTGGGAATATAAAGTCCCGTCTGCGTACCCGTATAGTCGTCGGGCACGATA
>JAGBTR010000096.1 GCA_017631215.1 Clostridia bacterium
AAGCGGGCGTTTACCGAATGCTCGCAGCCTTGATCGGCTCGGGTGTGCTCTCGGCTCTCTTGGGCATCTGGCAGTACGTCTTCTCAACGCCCTCGCTGGAGCACCTGGATCTTTCGCTGTTTGCCGACCTGGGCGGGCGCGTGTCATCGACGTGGGGCAATCCCAATATGCTGGCAGAGGCGCTCATTCTCCTTTTGCCGCTGACCGTCGCGGTTATGCTGCTACAGCGTCGACTCATCCACGGCTTTGGTGGCGTGCTGTGCGTTGCCGCCGTGAGTGCTTGTCTGATCTTTACCTGGTCGCGCGGCGCGTGGCTGGGGGCGATCGCTTCCATGCTGATGTTCTTTTTGCTTCTTGACCACCGTGTGATGAGCTGGGCACTGCTCGGTATCTTGCCGACGGCGGCACTGCTTCCGCTTCTGCCCGATACGGTACTGCGCCGCTTTGCCAGTATTCTGAGCCGCACCGACTCCTCGATCGCCTACCGCAGGCATCTTTGGCAGGGTGTGGGAGATCTTTTGTCCGATCACTGGCTGGTCGGTATCGGTGTCGGTGAACGCGCCTTCCGCGAGGTCTACCTCTCGTATGCCTTGCCCGGTATCGAAACGGCGATGCACAGCCATAGCCTCTATCTGCAGCTGCTTTGTGCGCTGGGCATCGTAGGCTTGGTCGTCTTCGTCGCGGCAATGCTGCTCTGGCTTCGCAGTGCGCTGCACTACTACCGCTACGGCCGTCTGCGTGCGCCGCGATGGATCGTGCTGGCCGGCGTGGCCGGTGTGGCGGCTCTGCTTGTGATGGGGCTGTTTGACGACGTCTGGTACAACTACCGCATCTATATGCTGTTTTGGACGATAATGGGACTGGTCACAGCACAGCTTCGCGTCGGCGAGAGCGACGAGGAGCGCGCGTATACGCCGCTGGACAGCGATCGCACGCAATGTGAGCTGGTGCTTCGCTTTCATCAGTGATCCGAATCCAAGGAAAGGACGAATAAATCATGGCTGAAAATAATAAAACGGTAAGACCCGAGGACGCGCAGGACAATCTGCGTGTGTCGGCGGGTAAGCGTCCCGGCACGGCGCGTACGGCACATCGCCGCGCTGTGTTCAATATTTTTGATGTGATCGTGATCCTGCTCGTTGTGGCGGTGGTCGCGTTGGCCATCGTGGGGCTGAGCGTGGGTGAGCTGTTCTCGGATGAGGAAACGGTGGCCGCGCAGATGTCGTACAGTGTTCGTATCAGCGGCATCGACGAGTCGTTTGCCGGCGAGCTGCGGGCAGGTCAGACGGTATGCGATGCGGATACGGGGGCTGTGGTCGGTCAGATCGTCAGCGCGCCCACCGTGGTGCGTCACCGTGAGCCGGCACTGGTCGAAGAGAACGGTACGCTTGTCGCTCAGATGCAGGACGTGCCCGGCTGTGTAGACGTTACGGTAACGCTGACGGTCGAGGCAACGCACGAGAGCGGACGGGGCTATTTCGTCGGATCGACGCCGATCCGCGTAGGACAGGGCTATACGCTTCGTTTCCCCGACTATCTCGGTCGCGCGGTCTGTGTCAGCATTGACCGCATCACCGAGCTGGCACAATGAAGGGAGGTTTCGGTATGAAAACTGAAGTAAAGAATACCAAACGCGCCGTACGGGGCAACCTCTTGGACCTCGTCATCATCCTTCTGCTGATGGCGGCGATCTTTTCGGTCGTCTACCGCTACTATATGAGCGATCAGGGGACAACGGACGACGAGCTTCGTCAGGCAAGTGTGACCTTCCGTGTGGAGAATACGTTGCCCGCGCTGGCATCGACGCTGGCACACGCTGATCCCGTCTACTCTGCGATCGATGGGGAGCAGATCGGCACGCTGGTGCGCCACCCGATGGCGACCACGGCGTCCGTCATCTCCCAAGCGGCCAATATCCTTGTGGAGCAGGGAAACGGTCAGTATGTCCGCGTGGACTACCCCAATGGCGACCGCGTTGACATCGAGGGCGTGATGAGCTGTCGCGGTATTGTGACGGACGGTGGCATTTTCGTGCTCAACGGTGAGACCGAGATCTCGCCCGGTCAGGTGCTCAACGTATACACCGAAAAGACCGCCTTTTCGCTTCTGATTGTGGACATCACGCTCTCCTGAGCGCGTTGTTTGCGGACGAAATATGCCGAAATACAGCGAAATTTGAGCAATTCTGTGAATTTTATGATATAATATCTTTGGTGATTGTAAAAAATTTATGGAAAAGCACAACAAAGTTTTGCTTGATTTCGCGGCGCTTTTTTGATATACTATATTATGATGGAAATTCTATGATGTTGTCTGCCGTATGGCGCAACGCTTGGGATATACAACGCGAAAATATGGAATAGGAGTTGCGAGCACTATGATTTCCCGTGATGTCACGATTATCAACGCAAGCGGTCTTCACGCAAGACCCGCGACCTTCTTTATTCAGAAGGCAAATTCCTTCCGTAGCACCATTTGGGTGGAGAAGGAAGATCGCCGTGTGAATGCCAAGAGTCTGCTGGGTGTGCTTTCCTTGGGTATTGCCAAGGGTATGACCATCACGCTGATCGCAGACGGTCAGGATGAGCAGGCTGCACTGGACGGTCTGTCCGAGCTGATCGACAGCGGCTTTAACGGCTGAGAAAAAAGAAGATCCAACGAAAAAACGGCGTGAGCGAAGCACCGATGCGTGCGAGAGTGCTTGCGCCGCTTTTCGTTCAAGACACCAAAAAGAGAGGAGGCACGCGAATGAATGAGAATCCCCTGAACGGCGTGGCGGCGGACAAGGCGTCCCCCGCGCATCTGACGCGGGAGCAGCTGCTGGAAAAGGCCAACGCGTTGCCGCTTTGCTCGGGTGTCTACGTGATGCGCGACCGCGGCGGCAAGGTCATCTACGTCGGAAAATCGCGCAAGCTCAAGAACCGCGTGTCGCAGTATTTTCAGAACGGCGAGAAGAATATCAAGACGGCGCGTATGGTCTCGCAGGTCGCGGATTTCGACTATTTTCTGTGCGAGACCGAGATCGAGGCGCTGACGCTTGAGAATTCGCTGATCAAGCAGTATTCCCCAAAATATAACATCCGACTCAAGGACGCCAAGTCCTATCCCTATATCAAGATCACGGCCGAGCCTTACCCCCGCCTTGTGATGACGCGCACGCGTGCGGCCGATAAGGGCAAGTATTTCGGTCCCTATTCGGGCACCGCCACCGTCTTTTCGGTGCTGGATACGCTCAAAAAGACCCTGGGTCTGCCCGCCTGCAAGCATCACTTCCCGCGTGATATCGGCAAGGTGCGCCCTTGCATATATCATCAAATGGGGCGATGCTGTGGCGTGTGCACGGGCTGTGTGAGTGAGGAGGAATACGGCGCGTTGATCGACCTCGCGGCGGATATTCTGCGCGGTCATACGGCGGCGGTGCGCCGCAAGACAGAGGAGCAGATGCTGGCGGCGGCCGAGGAGGAGCGCTACGAGGCGGCGGCAGGCTACCGCGATACGCTCCGCGCGCTTGAGCGGCTGTCCGAGAAGCAAAACGTGGTGGCCGCCCCCGACACCGAGCAGGACGTGGTCGGTCTCTACAACGGCGACCTTTGCGGCTGTGTCTCGGTCTTCTACATCCGCGATGGCGCGGTGACCGACAAGACCGACTATCTGTTCGGTCGCGAGCAGCTGACCGAGACGGAGAACGTTTCCGCATTTCTGTGTGAGCATTACCGAATGCGTACCGATATCCCGCGCGAGATTTTGCTTGGCTTTGAGATGGACGATGACGAATGCGCGGCGCTGTCCGAATATCTCTCGTCTCTGGCAGGACGGCGGGTGACCGTGCGCGTGCCCGAGAGAGGACGACTGCACACGCTGTGCGGTACGGTCAACGACAACGCGCGCGAGCGGGCAGAGAAGCATCTGGCCGCGATGGAAAAGGACGACGGCGCACTCGTGCGGCTCGCACAGCTGTGCGGTCTGGAGGTCTACCCCGAGAGGATCGAGGCGTACGATATTTCCAACCTTGGCACCGAGCATCTGACGGCGGGTATGATCGTCTGCCGCGAGGGACAGTTCCACCGCGCCGATTACCGCACCTTCCACATCAAAACGGTGCAGGGAACGACGGACGACTACGCCAGTATGCGCGAGGCGCTCTCAAGACGTCTCGCACACCTGCGCGATGAGGACGGCTCGTTCTCACAGCTGCCCGACCTCATTTTGCTCGACGGAGGTCGCGGTCACGTGGGCGTCATCCGCGAGCTGATGGGCGAGCTGGGGCTGGATATTCCTGTGTTCGGTATGGTCAAGGACGATTACCACAAAACGCGTGCGCTCTGCACCGATACCGAGGAGATCAGCATCGCGCGCGAGCAGCAGGTCTTTATGCTGCTTTATCGCATCCAAGAGGAGGTGCACCGCTATACCGTCTCGCGGATGGAGAACGCCAAGCGCAAAACGGTGCGCACCTCGTCGCTGGAAAAGATCAAGGGCATCGGCGCGACCAAGGCAAAAAAGCTGTTGGCGGCGCTGGGCGGTCTTGCCGCCATCAAACAGGCCGACGAGGCGACGCTTGCGGCGGTCAAGGGCATCAGCAAGAGCGATGCGGCGGCGGTCTACGCTTATTTTCATCCCGAGGATTGAGAGGTTTTTGCTATGATGAGAATTATTACGGGACGCGCGCGCGGCACGCATCTTTTGACGCTGGAGGGAGACGCCACGCGCCCGACCTCCGAGCGCGCCAAGGAGGCCGTCTTCTCGATGCTTCAATTTGAGCTGCGCGACCGTCGGGTGCTGGATCTGTTCGCCGGCTCGGGGCAGATGTCGCTGGAGGCGATCAGCCGCGGGGCAGAGAGCGCCGTGCTGGTGGATGCCTCGCCTCGCGCGGTCGAGATCATCCGAAAGAATATAGAAAAAACGCATTTTGAGAACGAATGCACCGTGCTGTGCGCCGACTATGCCGATGCGGTGCGCCGCACGTCGAGCAAGTTTGATCTGATCATTCTCGACCCGCCCTATGCCAAGCGGCTGGTCGCGCCCGCGCTTCGTGCGCTGCTTGCGGCGGATCGGCTGGCGGACGGCGCGATCATCGTCTGCGAGAGCGCAGAGGAGAACGTGTTTGAAAGTGACGCAACGCTTGCCGAGCAGTTTGCCGTCCGCAAGGTGGCCAAATACGGCGCGGCGTACGTTACGATCTTGGACTATAAGGAGAAAAACGATGGCTAAAACGACGCTGGCACTGCTGCCCGGCAGCTACGATCCCATCACGCTGGGGCATATGGATGTCATTCGCCGCGCCGCCGCGCTGTTTGACGGCGTGGTCGTGGCGGTGATGACCAATGATATGAAAAACTACGTGGCGACCGCCAAAAGCAAGGAATATATGTTTTCGATGGACGAGAGAGCGGCGATGGCCACCGCGGCGTGCGAGGGCTTGACCAACGTGCGCGTCATTTCGAGCACGGCTCGGCTGATCGACCTCGTCGACGAGCTGGGCGCGGATGTGATCATCAAGGGCATCCGCAACGAGACCGACTACGCCTATGAGCAGCACCACGCGCTCTATAACCGCGCGCACAATGCTCGCGCCGAGACGCTCTACCTGCCCGCCGATCCGCAATTTGACGCCATCAGCTCGACGCTGGTGCGCGATCGATTGGGCAAGGGCGAGTCCGTCGACGACCTTGTGCCGCCCGCTGTGGCCGAGCTGCTGCGCGAGTCGGGGGAGGGCGTGTGATGGACGGTCAACCCAATCTGGATTTTGAAAAATATAAGACCAAAAAGCCCGCGCGCGCCGAGCGACCGACCAACTGCGAG
>JAGBTR010000097.1 GCA_017631215.1 Clostridia bacterium
AGGGTGGATGTTTCACCGAAACGCATGGCAAGCTCGCGGTAAGAGCGCTTCTTGTTCAGAGATGCCTGATACTGGAAGGGGCAGGTCATGGGACGGAGAGCGAAGCACTCCTTGGTCTCGTCGTCGGGATCGCCGAGCACGAACATTCCGTCACGGTAGTGATCCCAGTGGCCCGAGATCTTATAAAGATCGGATTTTGCCATAAGAGGGGTCTTGGTGAGCAGATATCCGCGTCTTGCCTCCTCGTCCTCAACGAATCTCTGGAGGATCTGAATGGTGCGGGCACCCTTGGGGAGCATGATGGGAAGACCCTGACCGATCACGTCGACCGTGGTGAAGTACTCCAGCTCGCGGCCGATCTTGTTGTGGTCGCGCTTCTTTGCCTCCTCAAGCTGCGTCAGATGCGCATTCAGACCGTCCTTGGAGGGGAATGCGATGCCATAGACGCGCTGCAGCATCTTGTTGCTCTGGTCGCCCTTCCAATACGCGCCCGTGCACTGCGTCAGCTTGAACGCCTTGACAGCGCCCGTCGCGTACAGGTGAGGACCTGCGCACAGGTCAACGTACTCGCCCTGACGGTAGAAGCTGATGGTCTCGCCCTCGGGCAGCTCCTCGATGAGCTGAACCTTGTAGGGCTCCTCGCGCTCGGTCATAAAGGCGATCGCCTCATCGCGGGGCAGCGTGAATCTCTCGATGAGCAGGTTCTCCTTGACGATCTTCTTCATCTCGCCCTCAAGCGCCGAGAGCACCTCGGTCGTGAAGGGGACGTCGCTGTCGAAATCATAGTAGAAGCCGCTCTCAATGGCGGGGCCAATGGTCAGCTTGGCGGCGGGGTAGAGTCGCTTGACCGCCTGCGCCAGCACGTGTGCCGCCGTGTGATTGAAAACGTGACGGCCGTCGGCATCCTCAAAGGTGAGCAGCTCGACCTCGGCGTCGCCCGTCAGCTGATAGGTCATATCGACGATCTCGCCGTTGACGCGAGCCGCCAGATGGGCACGCGAGACGAGCTCGGCCTCCTTGGCCGCATCAAACACCGAAATCGGTGCGTCAAATTCCATTTCCTTTTCCGCAAATTTGATCTTCATTTTTTCCTCCTTAAAATATAACACACCCCGACAAAGGCACTGCTTTGTCGGGGTGTGGAAATAGCTTCCGCACGGTTCCACCCGAACGTTTTTCTCATTAGATATGCGATTGTTCCTCTCGGGTGGTATATCGGGGCTTGGCGCAAGAACCTCACAGCACGACGCGCGTCGTAGTTCTCTCTCTGGGCGCATAGGGATCCCTTTACGTGTCCCGAGACGGTCGAACGTCTCATTCAACGCTCTTATTTTACCCTAACTCTACCGTTTTGTCAAGTGCTTTTGCAAAAGTTATTGTGCGCGCGGCATTTTTCGGGCAAAAACAAGCCACGAGCAGAGGCTATCCACTCGTGGCTGATCGATCAATGATGATGGAAAAAGTCCTTGACGACGTCAAAGGCAGGCTTTTTACCTGTAATGTTGTTATCGCTATCCAGCGTCACAAGCCCGAAATGCGATTCGCCGTGGTACGCACCGCGCTCGATCTCGTACTGGGGCTGGTCAAGCAGCTCGTAAACGATGACCGCCTTGAGGTGATCGCTCTCAAGACCGTATTCCTCCATCTTAGGCAAAAAGGTTTTGAGCCATTCGGCTTCCTTTTGGTCGGGATCGTCGAAGGGTCCCCACAGTGCAGGATAGTTGCACTCGACCACCATCAGGTCATAGCCCTCGTAATGCTCCTTGACGAAGCGGAAGAATTCGGCATAGTCCCACACCTCGTAGTTATCAATACCGATGATGTCCCACTCAAGTCCCGCCTCTCTGTACCAATCGAGGATCGGGTAGTGACGCACGCTGATGTTGATGCAGATCGGCACGCCGGGGGCAGCCTTTTGCAAGGCAGGCAGTGCGACCTTCATCAGCTCCACCGCGCGCTTGACGCGCTCCGGATTGAAGAAGGACGGCGACTGTCCCGTCGTATCGGTCAGGTCGTAATAGCCGTTTTCATCGCGGCAGGCCCAACAGTCCGTCTCGTTGAACAGCTGAAAATAATCCACCTTGTCCCTAAGATTTTCACCGATATAGGTCACCGCGGCAGCCAGCTCCTCGAGCGTTCCACCGTAGGGGGGATAGTAATCCAGCGTATACAGCACCTTCATGCCGAGTGCATGGATGCGGTCGATGTAATCGGAAATACGAGCGAGCTGCTCCTCGTTGGTAGGACGGTAGTTGACGCGGTAGATCTTGCAGCCAAGCTCGGCGGCAAGCTCCAACGACTTGTCCATATTCTTCTTATAGGCAGGATATTGCCACGCGTGTCCGTTCACGCCCCAAAGGATGTTCGACATACGATACCTCCTTGCCGTGCTTGGCTCGCTTATTTCTTGTGCTTCTGGTTGTATGCCGAGCGCGGGTTATAGATCTCTCGCCAATCCAGATCGCCGCGGTCGAGCGCGCTGATGAGTGCCTCAGCCGTTGCGATGTTGGTCGCGACGGGGATGTTATAGAGGTCGCACATACGGAACAGCTCGTGCTCGACGGGGTCGACGTGATCGGCGGGACGGGTGTCACGGAAATCGAGCAGCACGTCGATTTCATTATAGGCAATGCGCGAGGCGATCTGCTGTTCACCGCCCTGCTCTCCCGTCAAAAGGCGCTCGATCTCAAGTCCCGTTGCCTCCGAGATATACTTGGCAGTAATGCTCGTGGCACAAAGATTATGCTTGCTGAGAATACCGCAATATGCAATACAGAACTGCGTCATCAGCTCTTTCTTTGTATCATGGGCAATAATAGCTATTTCCATTCAGACCATCCTCTCTTTTCAATGTTTTATTTTTTCGCGATCGAAGCGGTCGCGTTTTGTAGCATTTTCACAACATTTTCTTTTTTGTTATGTCGCAATTTATGATTGATTATACCATAATTTCTTGTTTTTGTCAATACCTATGACCCCCGTTTTGCCGCTCTCACACCATTTTTTACCGACTTTTTTCCAAATATTCACATTTTGGTCAAAAGAAATGCGGTCGCTCTCTCGGAAAGTTGTCCGAAAGAGAGCGACCGATTTTCAAAAATATATGCAATTTGCACAAACACGGTGGGGTTATTTCAATTCAACGACCGTCACGCCGCCATCGCCCTCGCCGTATGCGCCCATACGGAAGGAGGACAGGCGCTTGTCGCCCTTGAGATACTTCCAGAGCGCCGCCTTGAGCGCGCCCGTTCCCTTGCCGTGGATGAGCGAGACCGAGCGGATGCCGTGCAGCTGTGCCTCGTCGAGGTACTTGTCCACCTTGGACCAGGCCTCCTCGCCCGTCAGTCCTCGCAGATCGATCTCGGGCTTGAAGCTGCCCGACACCTCTGCGCGGTAGCTCGATGCCTTGACCGTCTTCTTGTCCTTGGTCGTCACGGTAGGCGCGTTTTCGACGAGCTTGAGGTTCTTGATATTGGTCTTGGTATTGATGATGCCGACCTTAACGGGCACGTTGCCGTTCTTATCGGGATCGGCGGTCAGCACGGCGTTCTTGCCGAGATCCATCATATAGACCTCATCGCCCTTGCGGAGCGGTCGCGGCAGGACGTAATCCTCGTCGTGGCGATCCTCGATGGGATCGATCAGCGCCTCATTCTCGCGCAGATAGGCGCGCACGTTGCGGCGCGTCTGCTCGAGCTGCTCACCGAGTCGCGCGCTGTCGCGTGCGCGGCGCACCTTGTCGGCCTCCTCGAGAATATAGTCGCTCGAGATCTTGGCACCCGTGATCATCGCCTGCGCCTTCTCGCGCGCCTTGTCCAGCGTGCGGTCGGCATCGGCCAGCTGACGCGAGATCTTTTTCTCCGACTCGCGCTTGAAGCTCTCGTACTCCTCGCGGAGTCGCTGTGCGGTCTCGCGCTCACGCTCCATCGCGATGCGGCTGCGCTCGAGCTGCTCGATGACGTCCTCAAACTGCTTGTTGTCGGCACTGATATATTCCCTTGCCCGTGCCACGATGCCCTGCGGCATTCCCAGCTTTTCCGAAATGGCAAAGGCGTTGGATTTACCTGGCGTGCCGATGATGAGCTTATAGGTCGGCTTGAGCGTTTCCACGTCGAATTCACACGAGGCGTTGCAAACGCCCTCGGTCGACAGCGCGTACGCCTTGAGCTCGGCATAGTGCGTGGTCGAGACGCACATAGCACCCGCCTCGCGCACCGATTCGATGATAGCAACGGCCAGCGCCGCGCCCTCGACGGGGTCGGTACCGCCGCCCAGCTCGTCGAACAGCACGAGCGTCTTATCGGTCAACTGCCCCAAAATGGAAACGATATTGACCATATGCGACGAGAAGGTCGAGAGCGACTGCTCAATGCTCTGCTCGTCGCCCACGTCGACCAGAATGCGGTCGAACATACACATCGTCGAGGGCTCGTCGGCGGGGATATGCAATCCCGATTGCACCATCAGCGCAAACAGACCGAC
>JAGBTR010000098.1 GCA_017631215.1 Clostridia bacterium
CCCCCGATGGGGCAAAAGATCGATGTCATCCGTAGGGGCGACCCATCAAAAGCAAAGAGCGCCCACCGTTCGATCAAACTCCACGGCGAGCGTCTTCTCTTTTCCATTTAAAGTTTTTGAGGGGCGTGGGGGACTTTTTTCAAAAAGTCCCCCACATCGTCCCCCGCGTCTCCTCACTCCCTAAACTGCTCCCGATACAGCTTGGCATAGGCGCCGTCGAGGGCGATGAGGTCGTCGTGCGTTCCCTGCTCGGTGATGCGGCCGTCGGCGATGACGGCGATCTCGTCAGCGTTGCGGATGGTCGAGAGGCGGTGCGCCACGACCAGCGTCGTGCGTCCGCGGCACAGCTCGTCGAGCGCGGCTTGGATGAGGATCTCGGTCGTGTTATCGAGCGCCGAGGTTGCCTCGTCCAGAATGAGAATGGCAGGATCCTTCAAAAAGACGCGCGCGATGGACAGTCGCTGCTTCTGACCGCCCGACAAGCGCACGCCGCGCTCGCCGATGACCGTCTCATAGCCGTCCTCCAGCGTCATAATGTAATCGTGGATGTTGGCGCGCTTGGCCGCCTCGATGACCTCCTCCTCGGTCGCATCCAAGCGTCCGTAGAGAATGTTGTCGCGAATGGAGGCGTTGAACAGATAGATATCCTGCTGCACGATGCCGATGTTGCGGCGAAGCGACTCCATCGTCATATCGCGGATGTCGCGCCCGTCGATCAGAATGCGGCCCGACTCGACGCGGTAGAAATTGGGGATCAGATGGCAGATGGTCGTCTTACCGCCACCGCTCGGACCGACCAGCGCAAACTTCTTGCCCTGCCCGACGTCCAGCGTGACGCGATCCAGCACGTCCTTGCCCTCCTCGTAGCCGTAGGTCACATCCTCAATGCGCACGTGTCCCTCCAGCCGTCCCACGCTCACCGCGCCGTCGCGATCCAGCTCGGGCTCGGTGTACATAATTTCAACAAAGCGCTCAAAGCCCGTTACACCGTTCTGGAACTGCTCCATAAACGAGATCATGGTCATCACGGGCGAAATGAACAGATTGATCGAGACGATAAAGGTCGAATAGTCGGCAAAATCGATCTTGCCCGCATAGAGGAACAGACCGCCCGCGATCAGCACGACCACGTTGAAGATATCCGTAATAAACGACGTGCCCGAATGGAAGCGTCCCATCGCATCGTACGCCTTTTTGCGCGAGCGCACAAACCACTCGTTGCCCTCCTCGAACTTCTCGCTCTCCTTGTCGGCGTTGGTGAACGCCTTGGTCACGCGAATGCCCGAGATGCTGCTCTCAAGCGCGGCGTTGATCTGCGCCGTCGACTTGCGGCTCTCGAGAAACGCATCACGCATCTTTTTGCGGAGCGAAATAGCAATGAGAAGCAAAAAGGGTACGCAAGCGAAGACGATGAGCGTCAGATAAATGTTGATGGTCGAAAGATAGGTGAAGGAGACGATGACCGAGATGGAGGATATAATGATGTTCTCGGGACCGTGGTGCGCCAGCTCGCTGATGTCCATCAGATCGCTCGTCATACGCGACATGATCTTACCCGTCTCGTGATCGTCGTAGAACTTAAATGGCAGCTTTTCCAGATGACGGAACATATCGCTGCGCATCTGTGCCTGCATCCGCACACCCATCACGTGTCCCTTATACTGAATGAAATACTGAAGCAGCATACGGATGACGTAGATGACGAGCAGAATCAGTCCCGCCCAGACGATCTCGCGGTATTGGCGGTTGGGAATGAGCTTGTTAAGCATCGTTCGCGTAACCATCGGGTAGACGACCGCGAGCAGTGCCACACACAGCGACGCCAGCATATCCAAAACAAACAAACGTAGGTGCGGCTTGTAATAGCTTAAAAATCGTTTCAGCATAGATATTCTACTCCTTGCAAGCAAAAAAACACACGCGCATCGAGAATAACGTGACAATCGTGCATGATTTTTGCCAATATCGCTATTATTGTAACACACCGCTCACGCAATGTCAAGAAAAACCACGTGTCCAAGACTTGACTTGTTGCATATTTTCCTATATAATAGTATTGGTAGAAACAGACCCTATATTTGAGGAGATCCTATGAAAATAAAAAACACACGTTTTCTCTTGCTTCTTTTCGCGTTGCTCGCGCTGAGCCTCGGCGGTTGCCGAGAGGCGCCCGAAGCGCACGTTCACGATCTCGTTGTCACCGAGGCAGTGGAGGCCACCTGCACCACCTCGGGACACTCTGAGGAGCAACGCTGCCTCAGCTGCGGACAGGTCGTCGTGCAGGCAAAAAGGCAGCCTGCGCTTGGACACGCACTGAGCGCGGATTGGATCATCGATCGCCACGCCACCGAGGACACGGCAGGCGAGATGAGCCGCCACTGCACCGTGTGCGGTGAGCGCCTCACCGTCACCGCCATCCCGCGCTTGGTGCCCCCGTCCGAGGGTCTGGCGTTTGCGCTGACCGAGGAGGGCGACGCCTTCGTCTGCACGGGACTGCTCCCCGGTGAGCGCGTGACCGAGCTGCACATTCCCTCGTCCCACCTCGGTCTGCCCGTCGTCGCGGTCGAGACGCGTGCCTTTATGGACAACACCGCCATCAAGAGCGTCATCATTCCGGAAAGCATCCGCGAGGTGCGCAAGGCCGCCTTCTCGGGTTGCTCGGCGCTTTCGTCGATCCAGCTGCCCGATACGGTCAAATACATCGCAGACAACGCCTTCTACAACACCGCCTGCTACAACAACGCCTCTCTTTGGCAAAACGGCGCGCTGTATCTGGGCAACCACCTCATTTCGGTGCGTCCCTCCACCGTCAAGGGTCGCTACGTTGTCCGCGACGGCACCAAGACGGTGAGCGGTCAAGCCTTTTTCCAGTGCACCGAGCTGACCGATATCCAGCTCCCGAGCAGCGTCGTTTCGATCGGCAACTCGTCCTTTTACGGCTGTCGCTCGCTCCGTATATTGAACCTGCCCGAGACTCTGGAGATCATCGGCAACGGCGCGTTGGCCTACTGCTCGGCGCTGGTCGAGTTCAACCTGCCCGCCGGTGTGCGCGAGATCAAAAGTAACCCCTTCCCCGGCTGTAACGCACTCCAGCGCATCACGGCTACCGAGGGCAACCCCATCTATCACAGCGAGGGCAACTGCCTGATCGAAACCGCCGAGGGACGCCTCGTCGCGGGCTGTGTAACCAGCAAGATCCCCGGCGACGGCTCGGTGCGCACACTCGGCACCGCCTGCTTCTATCAGTGCGGCTCGCTCGTGTCGCTGACGCTTCCCGAGGGCATTGAGGAGGTCGGCATCTCGGCCTTCCACGAATGCATCAACCTGCGCGAGATCTCGCTTCCCAGCACGCTCAACGTGATCAAGGAGCAGGCCTTCCGCGGCTGTGCCGCGCTCACCGAGGTCACCCTTCCCGTCGGTCTTGAGGTGCTTGAGGACGGTGTCTTCTGCTATTGCGAAAATCTGGTGACAGTCCATCTGCCCGAGGGGCTTCGCGACATCGGCGCCGATGCCTTTGCCTTTTGCCACGACCTGCGCTCGCTTGAGCTTCCTTCGACGCTCAAGACGTTCGGCGTGGACGCGCTCCAACAGTGTCTGCTGCTGGAGACCGAGACCTATGGCAATTGCCGTTATCTGGGCGACTGGGTCATCGGTGCCGTCAACACCGAGGTGGAGAGTGTCACGCTCAAGCCCACCACCGTCGGCATTTACAGCGGCGCCTTCGCGGGCTGTCACAATCTGACCTCCATCGAGCTGCCCGAAAGCGTCCGCTACATCGGCGACCAGGCCTTCCTGCGTTGCTGGAAGCTGACCGAGCTGCGCATCCCCGAGGGCGTCACCCACATTCCCCGTCAGGCCTTTGCCTACTGCACGTGGCTCAAGACGCTGTATCTCCCCTCCACGGTCGAGTCCATCGCCGTCGGCGCTCTGCTCGATTGCACCTCTCTGTCCGCCATCGACTATGCAGGAACCACGCAATCGTGGGTACGCATCCAGGTCGAAGCCAATTGGGACAAAAACACGGGCAACTATACACTCATCAGCCACTGATCCGACAAGTCAAATCGAAACGTCTCATCACGCAGCACCATCGGGAGAATCGCGGTCTTTTCCACCGACGCAAGAAAGGATGCCCCCGCGGGGACACGGGTTGACTTATGGAATTCGGAACTTTTATTGACCAATTGCTCGCCAACCCGCTCCTCCTTCTATCCGTGGTGCTGACGCTCGGCGTCATTCTGGTCAACGGCTGGACGGATGCCCCCAACGCCATCGCAACCTGCGTGGTCACGCGCTGTATGTCGGCGCGCGCCGCGATCCTGATGGCCGCAGCTTTCAACTTCATCGGCGTGCTTCTGATGACCAAGCTCAACGCCAATGTCGCCGTCACCATCACCAAAATGGTCGACTTCGGCACCGACCCGCACGAGTCCATCGTCGCCATCAGCGCGGCGATGTTCGCCATCGTCGTGTGGGCAACGCTTGCGTGGGCGCTCGGTATCCCGACCAGCGAGAGCCACGCCCTCATCGCAGGTCTTACGGGCAGCGCCATCGCCCTCCACGGCAGCCTTGACGGCGTCAACGGCGGCGAGTGGGTCAAGGTGCTGTACGGTATCGTCATCTCGGTCACGCTCGGCTTTGGTCTTGGCTGGCTGGTCTGCAAGGCGGTCACATTCATCTTCAAGCGCGCCGAGCGCCGCAAGACCGAGATCGGCTTCCGCTGGGCGCAGATCTTCGGCGCGGCTTGTATGAGCTTTATGCACGGCGCGCAGGACGGTCAGAAGTTTATGGGCGTCATACTGCTGTGTACATTGCTCGCAAGCGGCAAGGGCGCCCCCTTGGCGGTCACGCCGCCCGAATGGATGATGCTCGTCTGCTCGGTCGTGATGGGGCTGGGCACCGCCATCGGCGGCAAAAGGATCATCAAGTCGGTCGGGATGGATATGGTCAAGCTCGAAAAATATCAAGGATTTTCCGCCGACCTCGCCTCCTCGCTGTCGCTGCTCCTCTGCTCCGCCTTCGGTCTGCCCGTCTCCACCACACACGCCAAGACCACCTCCATTATGGGCGTCGGCGCCGTCAAGCGGCTGTCCGCCATCAACCTCTCACGGGTCAAGGAGATGGCGCTGACCTGGGTGCTGACCTTCCCCGGCTGTGGCTTCATCGGCTTTTTGATGACCAAGCTGTTCGTATGGATCTTTTGATAAAAGCAAGCAAACGACGAACCGCACGAGCCGCTCGCCGCGTCGTGCAGCTCCGCGCCGCAACGAACAAAAATCTCTTGACAAAATTGAATTTCGCTGATATAATATACAAGTAGCTTCGGGGTGTGGCGCAGTTGGTAGCGCGCGACGTTTGGGACGTCGATGCCGCAGGTTCGAATCCTGTCACTCCGACCACATGAAAATAATCCGAACATTCTCTTACTTGGAGAGTCGTTCGGATTATTTGTTTTATTTGAGTATCCTAATTTCAATAGCAAGAAATGAAAATAGCCGATACCACGGTCTTTTGACTATGGTATCGGCATTTTTTGCAGTGATTATTCTTTTATTGAAATGGCAAGTAAATGTCCCGATAATCCTATTACTTCTTCATGTGTATCAATTAACCGAACCGTTACCATCAATGCTTCTTTGGTTGTTTCATTGGATAGCAATTCATCTAAATTGGGTGCAAGCCATGCACCACCCATTACTCCGTGAACTGTTGTATTTGCTAATCCGCCGATTTCCAATTCTGCTTTTAAAGCTTTGGCGGTATGCAAATGTGATGTGCCCAACCCGTTTAATATTCTTCTATCGGGATTGACATGGCATCCGTCTTTAAGTTCACGCTCAATCATTGCCATAATATTAGGATCGTCAAGCGCATCTTTCTTTTTCTTTCCTTCCTTGTGATAAACTGTAATACAGTGTAAAAGAACACTATACGGAGTTAAAGCAGCGGAAAAAAGCACACCATTCGTTTTCAATAGACGATAGCACTCTTTTATTGCTAATATACGCTCTTCATATTCGGTGATCGAATACAACGGTCCCATAAATAATATAGCATCAGCACTATTGTTTTCCTTTGGAATAGACCGAGCATCGCATACCATAGCGGATTTTAATTCGGAGTTGGGATATTCAGAAGCTAATTCCTTACTCATTGCAATATTTGTTTCGGCTAAATCAAACAAGTGAACCTCATAGCCAAGTGAGGCCAGCCACCATGAATACTCGCCGTAACCACCGCCAATATCATATACAACAGCGGGCGGTTTGGGTAAGTTTTCAAGCAATAATTCTTTTGTTCTTTCAAATTCAATAAGACCAATCCCTGATCTCAAACGGTTTTTCTCGATTCCGGCGTTGTATCCTGCCAGAACACTTTTGTCGATTGTTTTCATAAAATTTCTCCTTTAATTTAACGTAATAATACTGTTGATCGATTGTGTCATTTTCTTGGTGGTGAACGGACTGTTCCGGCATAATAGATACCTCCTTTTTTCGAAAAATAAAAACGGCGCAAATCGAAAGATTTTTCGACTTGCACCGTAATAGCCTATTCATTCGATAATAAAAGTCATATCGAATTTTGGGTACGACAATACAAGCCCGACGAAAACTGCTGTTCGCCGCGCTGGTTAGCGATATTCATATTGAGAATGAATGAATAAACTACCATTGTCGCAATCCCTTCAAAAAATATTGGCATAATTATATCACACCATCGAACTAATGTCAATATTAATTTTTAGTTGTTATGCCGCTCCCGCTTTTTTCTTCGCCTTCTCCTCCTTCTCCAAACGTTCTTTTTCCTCGTACTCCTCACGCCACTTTTGAAACTTCGCCATTTCTTCCTCGTTGTCGAAAAACTCGGTGATGATCGGCGCATACATACGCACGATCTTCAAAATTTCGTGCTCGGGGACTTGGGAGCGACAGCGGTAGCCGCCAACCTTGTTATCAAGAATAAAACGCGCCTTACATAAAAACCATTTCCATCTATTTATCCTTGCCAATAGATCATCCCCTTTCCTCATCGTCACGGCGGCGAGATACCTCTCGTCTGTGCTCTTCAAGAATCCGCACAATTGCGTCTTCCATCTGTTTGGTGCTATAATTTGGAGGAAAGAAACGGGCGATCCTCTCGTAGTTGAATTTGACCTTCTCTTTCTGATTGGCTTTCGGCTTTGCCATGATATCCTCAATGACATCTGCTGTCAGCTTGCCCTCGCTGTGAAGTCTTCTGAATCTCACCGTCTGCGCGTAGGACGGCGTGGCTTCATCTCTCTCAAAGATCTCCACGACCTTGTCCTGCAAATCATGCGGCAAATAGGAAAGCTCCACGGCGGGGGTAAATGCAATTCGTCCGCTATCCACAATATCCATCAGCGGCTTTATGAGATTGGTCAAGCGAATATAGCGAAATACTTGGTCACGGCTCTCGTTTGTGGCTTTACCAATCTCGGTTGCGGCATCCCACTTTGTCGCAGGTTGCGACGAAGTTTGACCGTATCGCTGCCCCTTGCGGTTCAGCACCTCCATCTTCGCTTTGTAAGCGTAGGCTTTCTCCGAGGGCAATAAATGCTCGCGGTGCAAATTGGAATCGATCATACAAAGGGTTGCTTCATCGGGGTCAAGATCGCGTACAATAACGGGAATAGTCTCCACGCCAAGCTTTTGACAAGCGGCATAGCGGCGGTGTCCTGACACGATCTCATAACCGCCTCCACGCCTCGGTGTTACGATAAGCGGATTGAGAACTCCGTTCATGTGGATGCTCTCCACAAGCCGTTCCATTTCCTCATCGTCACGGACTTGAAATGGCTGTTCTGCCCTCGGGTGTACGTTGCGCAGCAGATAATACTGTGTGGTTTCGGTGATTCTTTCTTTTAATTTCTTATACATTTTATCTCTCCTGTTCTTTGTGTTTTTGTTTGGTTCTATCCGGCACAAGACGTTCCTCGCAAGCCTTTTCTGCGGCTATGGCTTTGGCAAGTCTTATCGAATCGGATAAAATATCGTCCGCAAGGTTCATCTCCCTGCGGACGTTCGTCATTTTCTTTGTGATCGCGCTTCGCTCTGCGCTGTTTTTCTGCTTCTCATCGGGATCAGTAAGGCGGCGTCTGCGGTTGTCAACCACCTTTCGCTCACGCTCCAAATTTTGAAGCTCAGCCTTGCGCTTTTCGCGGAACGCGGTCACGTCCTCGGTTGTGTGAAGCTCGTACCAACTCATAAGGCGTATTTCTCGGCAATAGCGGTCATTGTTAATTGCCTCCTGCGCAAAATACGGTGATGCTATCTCATACTTCGGCGGCATCCTTTGTTCCTTGGTAAACGGGTCATCATACGGAATCCCCATCAACTCAAAGAAGATCATAAACAGTATCTCAATGGTGGAATACTGTTCCATTGCCTTCATCTGCCTTTCAAGCTCACAAGCTACACGCCTTTGCGGTTTGCGAATATGCGGCACGGGCTCCTTGTGGAAATTGTCTCGGATTCGTCGTTCAATAGCTTCAAGGGTATAATTCGCACCCAAGCTGTCAATACGGACGGGCTTGCTCCATCCTTCGGTGATGACCGAGATGTGCTTATATTTGCTGTCTCGCACAACAACGTAACCGAGGTATTCCAAGGATTGCAAGAAATACTTGTAGCTGATATTACTCCGTATAGCACGGTCGATATCGTGACGCAGAATGGATGAGTGGGTAACCTTGCCTTGCTTTTCCGCGATCCATACCTGTCTCGGTACTTTCTTCGGCATTGGATTCTCGATGATGGATAATTGATGCTGACGACATAGCTCGTCGGAAACCCGGCGCAACTGTCGATAACTGCCTTTTTGCCAACGGTATTTCTTTCCGTCCTTGAAGGATACGCTGTTGATCACGAAATGGTTGTGCAACGCCGACGAGCCTTTGACGTGGGTTGCCACGATGACCTCAAAGCGGTCACCCCACATTCGCTTGGCAGTCAGTACACCGATCTTGTGGCATTCCTCGGGTGTTAGCTCCCCCGGCTTGAAGCTCTGATACCCGTGATATCCAACGATGCCGCCGCGTTTGCCGTATCGCTCTTTGGTTGCCGTCATACGCTCAAAGGCGAAATGCGGAGAACAGTTCAGCCCCGTAACGTAATACTGCTTTTCGGTCTTTTCGTTATCGGCGGCATAGGTCAGCACGTTTTTGAGATCATAATCGGGATTGGCGGTCTTGTTTGGGTCTTTGACGTAAGCCACCACATCGCGGATCGTCCCTCTCACCGCCCATAGAGATGTGGTTGCCATCAGCTCTCACCATCCTTTGCCTTGTACTTGGAACGGATAAAGGAGTGAAGCTCATATCCAACGTCCTCCGCATCCAACGCCTTTTCAAGCCGACCGATGCAATTGTAGCAAGTACCTGCCGCCTGCGAGAGACGGTTCTCGATCAAGGAACGGATATACGCCGACATATCTCCGCCGCACCGCTC
>JAGBTR010000099.1 GCA_017631215.1 Clostridia bacterium
GCACCATCAAAAAAGGAGTACACATCGGTGTGCTCCTTTTTGATCGTCCGACGATTGGCTCGCAGAGCTTCCTTCAAGTTGCGCAAGCAACTTGTGCCGAGCGGAGCGAGGCTGTTCATAGTCCTCTTGCCCGCACCAAACAGTAGAAATCCGAACCCCAAGCCGGTAGGCGAAGGGTTCGGATTTCTTTGCGTTTTCGCAGAAAACGAGTGTTCGGGTGATATGTGATGATAATCAGGTTTTAAATTTGCGTTTGGAATCAGCTATGCTTGCTTTGCAGCTTATCGTAAAGAGTGGGGATCGTATGCTGATGATCTCCGCAAAAATGCCATCCGAGACCGCCTTTGCTGGTGGGACGGTTTACGATGTTTTTTCGGGGACGGTAATAATAGTTGGGATCATTATACCCGATCTTGGAACGGTAATCCCCCAAATCTATCAGGTCGAAATTTGCGGTGGTAATGTCAAACGTTGGGTATCCGAGATTTCTCGCAATGGACAGTGCCTTCAAAAAGACCTCCGCTCCGATCACCGCTGAGCCGAAATTCAAGAAAACGCCTCCGTCAAGATCGCAAACTGTTGCACACATTTTCTTAAAATCAATACCCGAACATTTACCGATCAGCGCCATATTGCAAGAGGGATGCTGATGAATGATATCGGTTCCGAGGGCAATGTGGTAGGTGGCCGGAATATTGTTGACGTACGCCTGATACAGTACGCAATCCTCACGGTATGGAAATTTGTCGGGATTTTCAAAAATATACTTTCCCAATGCCTCTCCGTAACCCAGATCCTGCTCGGCTCCCAATCGCAATGCCTCGTTCATCCAAGCCCCGGTCTGCTCCCACATTCCGAAGGAACCGTCCTCGATGGCAGAGGGAACGTCCTCGCTGGTTCCCCCAAGATATGCCAGCTCAAAATCGTGAATGCTTCCGGCACCATTCGATGAAATATGCGTTATGGTTTTGTTTTTTATCATTGCGATCAAATAGCGTGAAAGGCGGTTCTTGATCACGTGGGCGCCCATCGACCAAATAACAGGGCGATTTCTGCTTCTCGCCTTTGCGATTCTTTCAACCAACACGTCAAAATCGGGATGCTCGAAGTTTTCATGAGGCGTAACACTCGGTGTCATAAGATTATCAATGGTGACCAAATTTCTTCGGTCGTTTGCGTCGTATGTTTTAATGTTATCAAATACCAGCTGCCGGTTTTTTCCTTCGCCAATAAAAATTCCTCTGGTTTCCATATTAATTCTCCAGCCATGTTAAAATTTTATCTACATTCTCAAAACAATCTACGAGAGCGTGTGCTCCTGCCTTGGTTAACCGTTGAATCTTTACATCATCAAATCCGCACAGTTCTTTTTCTTTTCCACAGATGCCAAGCGTACAAGCACCTACGGCTTTTCCTAATCTGATCTCGACAGGTCCGTCTCCGACTACGAGAAGTCCACTGTGATTTTTCGCGATCAGCCGTTCCAAGGTTGCTTCTTTTGAGCAATTCTCACTGTGTGGTTTTGCTCCGGCAATCTCCTCAAAAAAGCAAGAAAGACCAAGCGCTTCTGCCTCTTTGATCACGTCTTCCTCATCGGTTCCGCTTGCCGCATAGAGTCGAATACCTCTTTCTTTAAGGGCGGCAAGAAATTTCTTGGCGCCGCGCATGATGTAATGATCTGCTTTACCCGCTTGCGCGTCTGCTTTGTTTTTTTCCACGTTTATCATTAATCTGCGGTTGTACTCCGCCTTGTATTCCCAAGGATCAAGTGGCGTTTTCCCCTGTTGCTTAACGCGTTCGGCAAGCCATTTCATTTGAAGTATGGTTTGAATTCCGGTCGAATCTTTAATATAATCGCGAACCTCTCGTTGGTTTTCCTCGGTATATCCGTCGCCGAAAATACATTCCAGCATAAGAGGCTCCATAACGGCTTCCCAACCGCAACGAAGCGTCGACAAGGTTCCGTCAAAATCAAAAACGGCAGCAACGATTTTTTTCTTTTCGTGTTGCTCCAAAACGATCATAAGTGCATTCCTCCATTAAAGTAATATTCCAAAGCCGTCATAGCGGCGGCATAAGCGCGTGCATTTTTTCCAAGGCAAGAAGAATACACATGAAATTGGTGTACCTTCCGTGAGAATGCAGCGCGGTCAAGAGCGTTTTCTATCATTTCCTTCAGTACAAAATCCGCATTCGTCAACTCTCCGCCCAAAACGATGTTCAGAGGTTCAAATAAGTTTACGGCATTGATACAAAGGACTGAAAGAATTTTCCCTTGCTCCCGCAGCGCGGTCATCGCTTTCTGATCGCCGTTTTCGGCTCTGCATATCAGGTCATTCCAACTGCTTGCACCGGCTTTTTGCACTGTTGCCGGAATAGATGCGTATAATTCGGCGCATCCGACGTTTCCGCAGGCACAGGTGGGGCCGTTGATGTCTACCGTAGTATGCCCAAGCTCTCCGCCCATACCGTCTCTTCCGGTAAAAAGATGCCCGTTCTTGATAATCGAGCAGCCGATGCCGTGGTCGGCGAGCAAAAACAGCATATCGCCCTGAACGTTATTTCGGTTCTTCTCGGCAAGAGCCAGCACGTTCGTATCCTTTTCCAAATACACCGGCAGGGCAAAACGGGAAGAAAACGCGTGTTTGACATTATAATTGTGAAAAAGAGACAATCCCGATGGATTCAGTATCATGCCTTTCTCAGAGTCAATGGGACCCGGAGCACAGATACATATTCCCAAGGGAGTGGCACTGTTGCTTCCGTTGGTTAATGCAAGCGAGATCTCTTCGCATATAAGCGCAACGGTTTTCTCGGCACTTTCAAGAAAATCCATTTTCTTTCCGAAAATCTCATTCCCCGAAAAATCAGTTAACAAGATCTCGCAGCCATCACGGCTTAGATCGATCCCGATAGAAATGAAGGCATTGGGATTCAGATGTAGCAAGGTCGGTCTTCGCCCTGATTCGGATTTTACGACATCTCCGTTCATGATAATGCCTTGTTCAATAAGAGAATCGGTAAGAATGGTAACGGCTGCACGAGAAAGTCCCATAGCGCGTGAAAGATCTGCTCGCGATAACGGTTTTTTTCGGATCATATCTACGATCAAGCGCTGATTGCTTTCTCGCATAATGGCAGAATTGTGCGCTTTTATCATTTCATCATTCTCCATAACGAATAAGTTGTTCAATAAGTTCAGATGCACTCGCACTTCCCGTTGTATTCAGCTTCTTCACACAAACAGATGAAGCCAGGGCGCCGATCACGCCTGCCTCACGGTCATTCGCTCCGGCTGCCAGAGCCAGCGAAAACGCGGAAAGAAAGCAATCACCCGCGCCTACCGTGTCTACGGGCGGTGCAACGGGTATAGCGTAGATTCGTGTGGCACCGTTTTTTCGATATATCAGACATCCTCGTTCGCCAAGAGTCAAACAAACTTCAGAATCGGTTTTTCTTGCAAGATGGCAAGCTGCCATGGCTATATCATCCTCGGTTGCGCAAAGCGACAGATCGGTTCCGATCGCATGCGCGCATTCTAATTCGTTTGGTTTCAAAATGCAGTGACGGAATCGGTCAATGCGAGATCTACTATCCACTACCGTTAAAAGCCCCGACTGTGAAAGACCGTTGATCACTTCGCGCACTCTGTCCGTGACGCATCCATTCTCAAACTGATCGCTTACGCAAAGCACGTCGGCTGATGCCGCATAGCGTTTCAACTTCTCGATCAGCTGATCCTCCATCTCTTTAGACAGCGGAGAAAAGCTCTCAAAATCCAGACGCGGATCCTCTACCTCTATACCGGGATATCCTTTGCGCATGGGTTTACAATAAGCGTTAGTAACTCGTCCTTTTGCCATCACAAGCCCGTCGGCGGAAATACCAAGCTCTTCCATGACGTTTTTTAAACAAACACCGCGCCAATCGTCGCCAATGACACCGATAGGGGTAAACCCGTCACAAAGTGTCGCCATATTGACTGCGACGTTACCTCCTGCGCCGGCGGAAAAGCGTTCTTCTACTATTGGCAAAGGAAAATGAGGTGTTTCTCTGGAAAGGTGACTTCTTGTCATGTCGCCAACCCAATACACATCAAGACACATATCACCGATCAGTACGGCTTTCACCTGCTTCATTTTTTCTAAAATGGTTTGGAGCCGTCCCTCGCTCACTCCTTGAAAATATTTCATAAACGTCCTCCTTTGTTGATCGTGCTCTTTGGAAGATTATAGCACTAAAACAATTCAATGTCAATAGTTTGTTATATGATTTAACAAAATATTTTTCGTTTTTTCCGGAATTGAAGCTATGTTTGGTTCGGATTTATCATCACTCACTGCACCATCAAAAAAAGGAGTACACATCGGTGTGCTCCTTTTTTGATGGTCCGACGATCGGCTCGCAGAGCTTCCTTCAAGTTGCGCAAGCAACTTGTGCCGAGCGGAGCGAGGCTGTTCATAGTCCTCTTGCCCGCACCAAAAAGAGCAACGCCCCATGCAACACTCGACCATTGGTCGACATACGCATATCGCACTTGACAAACCGAATATTCCATGCTATAATAAAGTAAATACCATCCTTGAGGAGGACACACTATGCCGGACGAAAGAGACGTTTTGACGCGCCCCATTATCACAAAAAAGCTTCAGCGTGAGGCAAAGCGCTCGATGATCGGTGCCGCTTTGATGTGCTTGATGGGCGTAGTATTCGGCGGCGCTCTGCTGCTGCTCGATTTCTCATCTTCGACGGCGGCTGCGGGCGACGCCCTGATCGGCGTATGGATCGCTCTCTGGGGGCTCGGTTGCCTGGTTTTCTTCGTGCGTGCGCTGTTGCGTATGCACAGGGCGGGACGCGGCGCCTTTACCGTGGTCGAGGAGGCGCTGACCGAGGTCAAGGATCATCAGTTCAGCCTATGGCAGCTGATCCTATACGGTGGATGGGACATCCTGCTTGGCAACAAGTCGCATCTGTACCACGAATTTCGATTCGAAAGCGGAAAGACCTTCATCGCCAACGCCGAGGAGTTCAGAAACACACGCCTTGGCACCGCCGCCGAGTTTTCCCTCTCCGGCGACCGCTTCTATCTTGTCACCTATGACAGCCGCCCCAACAAAATCATTTTGCTGTTCAGCGCGAGGACGCACGTCTGTCGCGATCTTCCGTCAACAGAACAGAAGTAAGGAGACCTTATGCGAGGCAATCAGAAGATCAAAATACTGTATCTGATGCGCATCCTCTACGAGTGCACCGACGACGTGCACGGGCTGACGCTCGACGAGATTGCCGACGCCCTGTCCGCGTACGGCGTAGAGGCTGAGCGCAAGACGCTCTACGACGATTTCGAGGTCCTGCGCACCTTCGGTCTTGACCTTGAAAAGCGCAAGGAGGGCAAGACGGTACGCTACCACGTTCTCAGCCGCAGCTTTGAGCTTCCCGAGCTCAAGCTTCTCGTGGATGCTGTCCAATCCTCCAGATTCATCACCCGCCGAAAAAGCGTTGAGCTGATCAAAAAGCTCGAGCAGCTGACCAGCAAATATCAGGCACAGCGGCTGAGCCGTCAGGTGTTTGTGTCCAACCGCATCAAAACGATGAACGAGAGCATCTACTACACCGTCGACGACATCCACGAGGCCATATCCGCCAACAAAAAGATCTCGTTTCAGTATTTTCACTGGAACGAAAAGAAGGAGCGCGTCCCCTCGCACGGCGGCAAGGTCTACCGCGTCAGCCCGTTTGCGCTGACCTGGGACGACGAAAACTACTATATGATCGCCTACGATTCGGATGCCGAGATGGTCAAGCATTTCCGCGTCGACAAAATGATACGCCTTGCCGTGCTGGACGAGGCGCGCGACGGCTCGGAGCGGTTTCGGGATTTTGATATGGCGATCTACTCACAGAAGACCTTCGGTATGTACGGAGGAACCGAGGAAAACGTTGTCCTCCGCTGTAAAAACGGGTTGGCCGGCGTCATCATCGACCGCTTCGGGCAGGATACGGTGTTTTTCCCGTCGGGTGAAGACGCCTTTGAGATCCACGTCAAGGTGGCTGTCAGCCCGCCCTTCCTCTCCTGGGTCATGACCTTTGGCTCGGACGTTACCATCCTCTCCCCCGCGCATGTCAAGGATGAGTACATCGCGCTGGCGCGTCGCGTGATCGAGCAATATCAATAGCCAATCACAAGGCCACACGGCATTTCCGTGTGGTCTCCTTTTTGTGAGTCCGTTTTTTTGTACCCGACCCTTGCTATAATGATGGCAGAGGACGGGTCACGTCCCAAAAAGAAACGGAGGAATATGAAGGTGAATCACATGTATATCACGATCACAGGTCTTGGACACTACCTCGGCATGCGCCCTTATAAGGTCGGCCGCATCGTCAAGCTTGTCAAGGACAAGGGAAACGAATACGACGAGAGCGCGATCCGCGTCGAGCTTCCCTTTCTCGACGTCGTCGGCTACGTTGCCAACAGCGTCAACACCGTCTACGCAGGCACGTACAGTGCGGGGCGGCTATACGACAAGATCGACGACCTCGCCTACGCGCAGGTCATGTTCATCACGCATTCGAGCGTGATCGCACGGGTGCTGTCTCCCGAGGAGCTTGAGGGCAACAACGACTGCGAAACGGTCGACCTTCCCCTCCCCCCAGCACGCACGCCACTTGATAAGATCGGCTTTTGAGGTGGTACTATGTTGTACTACAGCAAGAAGAGCAAGGTCGCGCACTTTCCGGGATGTCATCACCTCGGCAGAGTCCTTGTCGACAACGCCGTCCTTCTCGACACCTGGTCGGAGGCGCGACGTCAAGGCGTCCGCATATGCAAATGCTGCAATCCCGTATGGAAGCGCTACAAATCCGAGCAACGGACGCTGACCACCTTTTGCGCCCAAAACGGACTGGCCTTCTACGGTCAGGACGGTCTCGTCTCGCTGAAAACGATGCACAGCCAGTGGAAGATCGCGCCCACCGACGACGGTGGCATCGTGCTGTTCCACCGAAATACACGCTACAAAAAATCGGACGCGCAAAGCCCGCTCTCGGGGTACCACCTGCAAAATTTCCGAATTCTGAGCATCATTGACGCCTGCCAATACGTACTGGATCACGATGCCTACCGATTGCATACCCCCGCCGCCAAGGACAAGCAGAGCGGCGTCAAGACAGGCTCTCCCAAGGGCTCGCGCAAGTGGCGCGCCCAGCAGAAGCGCAACAAAAAGAAGGAACGCCGCGACGCCATCAAGCGGGTCTTGTTCATTTTCGACCAGCTGGAGTCCGAGCGCGCACGCGGATAGCAGCACAAAAGAAACGGCAGACACTCCCAAAGGAGTGCCTGCCGTTTTTTGATTGGAAATGCCGCTCACCGCACGAACATCGACCTTCTCTTTTTAAAGTAGATATAGTTGAGATAAGCGAACACAAGACCTCCCACGATGCTGCCAACCGAGGACACGTCGAACAGGTTGATACCCGTCACAAGGGTCGCCGACAAGCGGTAAAGCAGATTAAAGGCGGCCGAGGCCATATAGAAGATGCAGACCATCATAGGACCGAAACGGCTGTACTTGCCCAGTGCGATGCGCGTCAGGATCGCCCACGCGGCAAAGCCAAGCGCACAAAAGCCGCTCAGGATATCAACCACCTTCATGCCGGGGTACGCCGCATAGATCTCCGCCGCGTATACGCCCTGCACCGTGCCGCTGAAATAGGAAAAGGACGAGAGCAGGTTGGCGAACGCACTGAAGAACAGCAAAAAATAGATCAAAAACTTATACCACTTCATCGGGTGGGTCGCCACGGGCTCCTTGGGGGCTGAGGCACGGACGGCCGCGCCGCACGAGGGACAGTAGGTCTGCCCTGCGGGGATCGGGTTACCGCATCGTTCACAAATCATAACGCTTCTCCTTTTTTATACCGTGATGGCATTATCATACCACAAAACTCACCGTTTGTCTACCCTTCAGATCTCTTTTTCAAGGCAAACGGGACCAAGCAGACCGCCCGCGGGGGCGCACGTCTCAGCCTCGTGCATCCGCGCGTGGTAGGGACCGACGTCACGCAGGTCGTGCTTTTCAAAATAATCGCTGTGCGCCATAGCGTTGGCCGTCGTGTTGGCAACCGTCACGCGCAGCTCGTCCCCCGCGCTCGCCCCCGTCAGCGGCAGGCGGTAGGGGGGCATCGTCAGCTCACCGATGCAACGACCGTTGAGATACACGCGAGCGTAGTGGCGCACGTCGCCGAGATCCAGCCACAGCGGTGCGTCGGGCAGCGCCGTGAGCGTGGTCTTATAGGTCACCTCACCCGAGAAGTCGGCGGGCCATTCGCCCAAGCCCTCCACACGCAAGCCCTCGGGGGCGTATTCGTTGACGATCCCCTGCTCTGCATCCAGCGTATACCGACGACTGACACAAGCGGTCCAATCGGTAAGCGTTGCAACCGTTTCGGTCTTGACGGGGGCCTTTGCCCTTTGCGGCTTGTCGGACAGATAGATCATCGCGCCCTCGCCGCGCAGCAGCGTCAAGGACAGCCACACCTTGACGTCGCGCCGCTCAAAGGGCGGTGCGATCAGCTCGCCGCTTGCAAGCTCCACCAGATACGGCGTCGCGTCGCTCTCGATGCCGACCGTCTCCTCGACGGTGTCACCGCTTTGATTGAAAACGAAGTAGCCTTCGCCATCGTCAAAGCGCATCCAACGGGTCAGCGTCGTCGCGTGCGTGCGGTCAAGATCAGGCAACAGCACTGCCTGCGTCATCGCCAGCGTTTGCATCACGTCGCTGTGCTCCAGCACGGCACCCTCGGGCACGAAAACGCTCTCATAGGTGACGTGCTCGGTGCAGAGCATACCGTTACGCACGGTGGCCGCACGCACAAGCTCCTCGTCGATGATATCGAACGAAACGCCTGCGCTCTCCAGCATCGCGCCCATCTGCTCATAGGACTCGGACGCCGCCTTCCCCATCTCGCCACAGTTCCAGACCGAGCGCTGAGGATAGTACAGTGCCGTCCTTACCACCGAGCGACCGCTCTGCAGTATATGCGACAGCCGCGCAGTATAGGTATTGAGCTCCGTCAGGCACTCCATACCGAGGTTTTCAGCAATGAAATTCGGGCGGTACTGGTGCGCCATAGGTGTTTTTCTGTCATAGGAGATAACCATAAAATTATAAAGGCTGATGCCGCGCACGGCCTGGAAGTTAACGATATACCGCATCTCCTCGGGCGTCAGGTGTGAGCCGTAAACGGCAAAGCTCTCGCTGACACATACGTCGTGCCCCTGCTGTCTGGCGGCAGACGAGGCGACGCGCGGATAGAAAACGTAGCCCTCGGGCGTGCAGACACCGTTTCCGTCGGGATAGGTGATCTGCCCCCAGATGGCATCAATACCGGGCACGTCGAACTCGCGCAGTGTTGCCATAATGTTACCGGCGTAGTAACCGATCATATCCTCGCCGCCCAAGTGTCCGATGGAAAGCATACCGTGCGCATTCAGCCACTGCCGCATCGGTCGGAAATAGTTCTCGCGCACAAGATCGCCGCACACCATACGGTAGTCGCCGTACGCCCGCTTTTGCTGCTCGGTCTCAAACGTTGCCTTATCGCGACGGAACACCTGCTGCAGATAATCTCCGATATCGTAGCCACAGCGCTTGAAAAATTCCTTCTCCAGCCCCGCTGTCCACGAGCCCATATGCGCCTCATCGTCGAACATCAGCGTAATATCACCGCCCATACGGTCGCCAAAACGCGAAAGCAGCCGCTCGTGCGTCATTTCGAGAAACAGCTCTACGTTGCGGTGTTGAGCAATGTCCGAACGGATGATACAGCGATCGTCACAAATGGGCATATAATTGTATTCTCTGATTTCAACGTCACACTCGCTGACGTACCCTTCACGGATGCGCTCGCTACCGATGTAGGTGGCAAACACGCCCTCGGTCGGAACGTAGGGGGTGCCTGCCTTGAGCATACGAAGATCGGACGAAATGCCCGCGATGGCCAGCTCAGGGTGCTTCTCGCGGATCTTGCCGCATACCATACCCGAGGGAAAGCCTCCCTCATTATACAGCCACATATACATCCCCTTGGAGCGACCGTACGCATAGGCCTCGTAGACCAGATCCAGATACTCGTCGGACATATATTCGGGCGTCAAGTGGGTACGCCTTACGGTAGGACGGAAATTTTCGGGCTCGCCCAACACGTAAAAGGCGCGAATGCCTGCGTCGTACATTTCATCAATCTGGCGATGGATGCCCTCGCGCGTGATATCGGTATTCCACAGCCAGGTATAAGCCACCTGACAGTGAAGCGGAATATTGAGAAAGTCCATATCGTCATCCTCCTCGATTTTTTTGTGTATTATATCACAACCGCGCCATACTGTCAATCAATTTCATGTAAAAAGTAATCAAATGCCGTGCTTTCGTCACTCGGCACCACACAATCGCGCAAAATCGTACATTTTGAAAGGTGAAAATGTATTTTTTGCAATGTACATTTTAAAAATCATCCGTTATAATTAAAAAAAGCCCATTTGAGCCATTGCACTTATGAGACAAACCGTGTGGAGGTGATATTGGTTATGACCATTTTATTTGGAGCTGATCTGGTTCCCACACCAACCAATTTTGACCGATTTTCCGAGGCGGATATCGATGCACTTGTCGACCGTCCGCTGCAAGAGGTGCTCTTTGCGGCTGATCACCGCGTGTTCAATCTTGAGCTCGCACTGACCGACCGTCCGTCCCCCGTCGTCAAGTGCGGTCCCGCCATTGCCGCGCCCACCTCGACTGTCGCGGGC
>JAGBTR010000100.1 GCA_017631215.1 Clostridia bacterium
AATGGTGGAAAATTTAATTGCGAACAGAGAAAAAAGCACCATGCAGAGAAGTACGGCGGAAACGACCGTTACCGAAAACGCCGTTTTCTTCATTTGCTTCAGCATTTTGAGCCCTGCGGAGAATATGAGGTATATAACACATACCTGTATTCCGCGAAAGGCGTATTCCACAAGCTATCATCAAGGTCTACCGCGACTTCAAGATCACGGGAGACAGCGAATGGCTTCGCGCCCATTGGCAGACCGTCAAATCCATCCTCGCCTATGCCTGGAGCGAGGAAAATCCCGACGCATGGGATCGGGACCGTGACGGTGTGCTGGAGGGCAGACAGCACCATACGCTGGACCTTGAGCTGTTCGGTCCCTCCGCATGGCTGGAGGGAATGTACCTTGCTGCCCTGCGGGCGGGAGAGGAGATGGCACGCTATCTTGGCGACAGTGCGCTGGCGGACGAGTGCCGTGAACTGTTCGAGCGCGGGTATGCTTACACCAAAAATGAGCTGTTCGGCGGCGAGTATTTTATCCAGAGGGTCGACCTTGCCGACCGCTCGTATACCGAGAGCTATGATTGCCCTGCGTATTGGAACGACGAGGCGGGACAGCTCAAATACCAGATCGGAGATGGTTGCGAGATCGACCAGCTGCTCGGTCAGTGGCACACGACGCTGTGCGGTCTTGGCGACGTGTTCGACAAGGAACAGCGCAGGACGGCACTGCGGTCGATGATGAAATATAACTTCAAGCCGCATATGCGTGACTTTATCAATACCTGGCGCGTGTTTGCGTTTGGCGACGAGGGCGGCGCGGTGATGTGCGACTATCCCCCCACGGTCGAGCGCCCCGTCATTCCCATTCCGTACAGCACCGAGTGTATGACGGGCTTTGAGTACGCCTTCGCGGGCTTGCTCATCGCTGAGGGTATGATCGACGAGGGACTGACCGTCGTGCGTGCCATCCGCGACCGCTACGACGGCAAAAAGCGCAATCCCTACAACGAGATCGAGTGCGGCAGCAACTACGCCCGCTCGATGGCGTCGTTTGCCCTCTTGCCCATCTTCAGCGGCTTTGAATTCGACCTGCCGCGCGGGCATATCGGCTTCTCGCCGCGTCTTGACGGCGACTTCCGAAGCTTGTTCAGCGTCGGTCGCGCGTGGGGCAATTACGAGCGCACGGACGGTAGCGTGACGCTGACCGTCTGCGGCGGCGAGATCACGCTGTCCTCGCTCCGCCTCGGCGGCATCGGTCGCGTCCGCGCGGTCGTGTGCGACGGTCGCACTCTCGCCTTCGAGCAACACGGCGATACGCTGCGCTTCGATGCGTGCGAGGTGCGGGATATGCTCGTCGCTTCCGTATGAATGAGTATGACGAAAGTGCCGTGAGTAAATAAGAGGAGCGGTCAAGCTCCGTAAGAGGCTTGACCGCTTTTCTTATATGTCCTTGATGCATGCACGAAGCCCGACGATGCTTTGGAGATATATCTCGCTTTGCACATCTTGACCGTAGAAGCGTGCATATAGCGACTCGATCGTCTCGACCATTTCTTTTGACTGGAACTTGGTCACGGCATCCTCAAAGAATTCGACAAGCGCATCGAATTCTATCTTGTCCATCTGCTTGAAAAATGCTAAAGTGACTTCCTTCGATGAGTGGAGCGTTGGCTCTAGCATCACATATGCCCATTCGGTCGAATGCCCTTCCTCGGTCTGCCCGAGCGAGATGTATTCCTGCGTCAGCTCTTTTAGTTTGTTTACGGAAATGCAGCCTTTTTTCATAAAGAAACCTCGCCGATCGTTATTTTTTTCTTGTTATATGCGCTTTCTTGATTGCATGCTTGTTGACGTCGAAAAATGGGAATATCGTCTGAATCCTGTTGGCTCTTGATATGATCCCGACTGTCACTCCCTTATATCGTCCGGTATGTCTTTGACCGTCTATTAAAGGATGATTCCGTTTTAATGAGGCAACATGCTGTCCGGCTTTTCGGATATCATCGGTTTTCCAATCTTCCGGAAACCACGAGTGCCCGTTTTTTCTTTGATCCCTCTTCTTTTGATGCTTGTCTACATGACCCAAACGCACACCGTTGCTAAAACTGGTATCGATATCATAGCCTATGTTTTTCTTGGATAAAAAATCAATGTTGTCCTGTCCGTGTCCTCCACTTTTCATTGTTAGGACCTTTGCCGGGCGATATTTGCGAGGATAATAAAAATCTCCGCGGTTGGAATGCTTTTGGGCTTTTTTAGAAATAAATGCTTTTTTCTTCATTATAACACCTCCTTATGGTTTTGTCAATCGTTTTTGCGGCTACAACAACATTTTACCATATTCAAGCAAAAAATAATAGCACACAATGACAAACACTTTTGTATTACTTTCTTTGAAAAAACATCGATATATCACAAGAAACTTTTGCATCATAGTGCTCGCCCTCATTGCTCTCAACGCGCGACGCCCTTTTTTTGTTCTCCCTTCTTGACACCGCGGGCAAAAAGTGGTAAGATATACCGTATCTAACTCGGAGGCCTATTATGCAGATCTTTACAACGACACTCAACCAGATGATCTCACTCTTCTCGCTCATCGCCATCGGCTTTTTGCTCGTCAAGGTAGGCGTGCTGAAAAAGGAGGCGGCGGGCGTGCTGTCCAAGCTTGAGAACAATCTGTTCATCCCCGCGCTCATTCTCAACACCTTCCTTGCCAACTTTACGCTCGACAAGCTGAGCACAACCTGGCAGCTGCTGCTGTTCAGCCTTTGCATTCTGCTCGTCATCATTCCGTTCTCGCTGTTGGTCGGCAGACTGTGCGAGAAGGACAAATACAAGCAGGGCATTGTCGCCTACGGCTTGGCCTTTTCCAATTTCGGCTTTATGGGCATCGCCGTCGTCAAGGCGCTCTTTCCCGCGATGGAGATGAACTATATCATCTTCACGCTGGTGCTCTGGACGTTCATCTACGTCTGGGCAACGCCGACGCTGCTCATCCCGACCGGCGGTGGCGGGCTGAAGGCGCGACTCAAGAGCTTTTGCAACCCGATGTTCGTGTGCATCATCCTCGGTATGGTGCTGGGACTTTTGCCCTTCGAGATGCCCGTTGCGGTGACGACCGCCATCGGTATGGCGAGCGATTGTATGTCGCCCGTTGCGATGCTGCTCACGGGTATCACCATCGCCTCGGTCGATATCAAGGCGGGCTTTAAGTCGCACTCGACCTGGATCTCCTGCGCACTGCGTCTGATCATCATTCCCTTGGCGGCCTTGGGACTGTTCCGCTGGCTGTCGGGCGTTCTGCCGTTCCCGACCGACTATTATATCTGCGCCTTCTGCACGCTGGCGATGCCGCTGGGACTCAGCCCCGTCGTCATCCCCGCCGCCTACGGTAAGGACACGACGATGGCCGCCACGATGGCACTCGTCTCGCATCTGCTGTCCGTCATTACGCTGCCGCTGATGTTTATGCTCATGATGCGTGTGTTGAATTGATGCACCGAAAGGAGACGCTGTGATGAAACGATCGCTCGCCCTTGCGCTGGCGCTGTTGATGCTGCTGGCGTCGCTGACCGCCTGCACCACTGTCCCCGAGACGCCTGACGTCCCCGAGACACCGACCGAGCCCTCTGAGCCGACC
>JAGBTR010000101.1 GCA_017631215.1 Clostridia bacterium
GAGAAGTTGGAAGAATACATTCATTACTACAACAATGAAAGAATCTCTCTTAAATTAAAAGGAATGAGCCCAGTTCAATACCGAGCTCATTCGCAAACAATTTAATATTTAATTTTGTCTAAACTTTTGGGTTCACTTCATCTCGGCAAGCCCGTTTCGCTATGATGGATTATTGAACGGTCGTTTTGAAAAGCGGACCGAATGCTACTTCGCCGATCTTGAAGCGCAGGGCGATATCGCCGCTGACGTCCAGCTCAGTTTCAAAGGTAACGTTTTCAAGATAGCCGACGTCCTCGGCAAAGGTATGGATGACACGGCCGTCCGTCGACACGAGAGAGACCGTATTGGCACGCCAGACGGACTGCTTGGTGTTGCAGACCGTGATCTTCGCGCTGATCTTGCCGTCCTCGGTCGTCGTCGTAACGTCCTTGACGATGCCGTTGACGTACCGAAGCGGTGCGATGCCCGTGGCAGAAACGGCATCCGCAACGTAGCGATCGAGCAGTGTATCGGCGTAGGCATACGCGCCGTCGCTCTTGCTGTGCGAGCCGTCAACGAAGGTAACGTGCTTGCCTGCCTGATAGGCGGCATACAGATCGTCCTTAACGGCGTCAAACATACCGAACAGACCACCCACGTGATCGTCACGATCAACGCAGATATAAGCGGTCTTGCTCGCATCTCTTGCGCCTTGATCAACAAACTTAGGTGCATATTCACGCAGCAATGCCGTGATCTCGCCGCGATCCGAGCCGTCGGGGTTGAACACGCCGTAGTCCGAATCCTCATCCACACGGTATCCTGCGATCGACCACCAGCTATAGATGCCGCAGGTATGACTCTTCAGGCAGTAGTCGAGAACGTAACGATAATAATCGACAGTGGCCTCGATCGCCGCTTCACTGGGGTAGAAGTTACCGTCCTCGCGATATGCCCAGGCCGATCTTCCGAATTCCTTCCAGACGACGGGAGCGTCGGGCTTTGCGTATCGAGCATACGCATTGGCAAACATCACCTGAAGGCAGGACTCGTCGTCGGCATTCAGCTGATAGCCCTCGGGCTCCATATAGGACATCGCCGAAGCAAGGCTTTGGAAATCAAAGCAACAAACGGAGGGCTGGAAGCCAGGGGTTCGCAAAGCACTGCCTGCCATAGACATACGGAAGGTGACCATTTGATGCGGGACGAGCGACCGCAAATGCGCGACGTTCTTCGCCATTGAGGTGCTGACGGCATCGTCAAGGAAACGGTTGTATGCGGCTACAGCCTTTTGATATTTGTCCGATCGATCGTCTATCATCGCGTCCGTCAAAAGCAGGTAGCCTGCCTCTGTGCGTCCCAAGCGAATGCCCCAGGCATCCTCTGCCGCCTCGACCGAGCCGTACTGGGTCTCGGTCCATTCGGTGAAGGCGCCATCCCAGGCCGCGCGACCGATGAAGCGTCCGTTACCGGCACCGCCACCGCCGCCCAGATAATTGCCGACGCGCTCCTCCCAGCAGATATCGTACGAGATGATCCTGTCGCATTCATCCAGATGTAACCGCTTGATGCAGGTCTCAACGCCGGATGCGCTATATCCTCGGAGCGGATAAGCGACGCGAGCCAGCGACAGCTCGACATAGAGGTCCAGCTCCTCGCAGATACGCAGCAGATCGAGGAGATTGTTCGAGATCTTGATGGAATCCAAGTGGCTGGCGACCGCGATGGCGTTCATGCCGAGGCTCTTGATGCGCTTCAGGTCATTGGTGATCGCCAAGGGATCGTATCCGTCGCGCGAGGTATAGCTGCTGTGTGTATGCGACAGCTTTTTATACTCGCTGTTCTTCGGAGCAGCGGCGCAGTAAGAGGGGTAGTAGTTGGTACCGAAGAAGTTGACCGCCTTGCCATCCCGCTTGAATTGACCGTCCTCGGTGTAAACATAGGAGCGCTCCGAGGCGGGCTTAGGCGACCAATAATGGATGCTATGCTCCACGCGATCAACGGTCTGACCGTCAGAGAGCAGGGATGCCACGACACGGTCGGGCGCACCGCCTGACAGGTCGTATCTGCCTTCCACGGCAAGGATGCTGTTGATCAGCGGGATCATATCGATATTTTCCGACGAATAATGCGCCAACAGCTCTTCGCCGCTGTACAGCGAGACCGATGCCGTAACGTCACGCAGTGCCTGCTCATCAAATGCAACAAGCTGGAGTCCCGCTGTGATGGCGGTCGTTTCATCCTTGATATAGGTATGCTCGTCCGTACCGCCGTTCACGATGAACACGTCACGCATCATCGCAAGGGTGGTCTCCACCACGGCGGCGATGCCGTTTGCGTTATAAAATTCATCCGTCGTTGCGCCAAAATAACCGACAAGGGATCCCTCGCACGGTCCGTTGGCGCCAGTCGCGGTTGCATACAGATCGATCCAAGCGATATGCCCCGAGACCAGACCCTTTGCATCCGTTGCCGTGATCAAAGGGATGAAGCGGATGTCGGTATTCTTTCCGTAACCGATGCCGCAAATACCTGCATGGCGCGAAACAAGAGCGTTCTGTCCGCACGGGACAACGTAATCACGCGCAGAAACGAACGTCTGCATATCATCCGCCGAAAGCTTGACCGCGTTCGTGATGGGATACTGCTCATACAGCGGCGTGACGCCGTTGAGGTTATAATCGTCCAGCGAGACTTGACCGAACGCGCCGTCACCTTCAACGTGGGAAAGTGTCACGTCGGAAATATAGCAGCTGTGGCTTCCCTGCGAAATTTTTGAGAAGCGGTCCTCAAAGGCGACCTGAAAACGGACGATGTCCGACAGATCGGGGCACTTGCCTCGCGTGCCACCCGAGAAATACTGAAAATCGTGGGGCGACAGCACATAATGAGCCCAATCCTTGCTGACGAACGGTATCTTGGTGCGCCAGCGAGCACCGTCGGACATCTCGACCACAAAGGTAAA
>JAGBTR010000102.1 GCA_017631215.1 Clostridia bacterium
ACGCACGTCGGTGATGATAACGAACGCCGCGCGGTCAAGCGCGCGCACCGCCCGCACAAGCCTTGGCAGCTCCTTGGGGCTGACCACGCAAAGCAGCATCATACGGTCGCACGCCGAATAAACGCCGCGGCTGTAAATGCCCGTCACGCCGCGCGAAAAATCGCTCAGCACCAGCGACGCGATGTCGTCCGTTTTGGAGGACAGGATATACACCGCCTTGGCCGCCGTTCCGTGTGTCAGAATCCAGTCGGCAACCTTGGAGCATATGAACATCGCCACCAGCGAGTACATCGTCACCGTCAAGCTACGGAAGACAAATCCCGAGGCGATGATGATGACGCAGTCAATGATAAAAATGAGCAGTGCCGTCGATAGATGGGGCAAAAAGCGATGCAGAATGAGACCGGCAAAATCCGAGCCGCCCGTCGAGGCATCCCTGCGAATGACAAAGCCAACGCCGACACCGACGAGCACGCCGCCGCACAGCGAGGCGATCAGCATATCCTCGGTGTAAACGGGCAAAAAGCTCGTCAGCTCCAGAAAGCCCGAGAGCAGCACCACACCGGCAAGCGTTTTGATCACCGCCGAGCGACCGAGATAGCGGAAGCCAAGCAGCAGCAACAGCGTATTGAAGACAAGCGTTGTAACGGAGAGTGGCATCTCCATCAAATAGTAAAGCACCGTCGCGATCGTACTGACACCGCCCGACGAGAGCCGATTGGGAACCAAAAACAGATTCAGTCCCGCTGCCATAATGGCGCATCCCAGTGCGATCTGGAAGCCATCTGCCAGCGCAACACGTACACGTTTTTTCATCGTATTCCCTCCACTGCGTTAAACGCCCAGCTCATAAATCTTGCGGAAGCAGGCGCGGCACATCCGCTGACGGCTACCGTAAGGCAGCACACCGCCGCATTCGCTGCAGCGTCGCGCATACTCGCGCTTACCGCGCAGCTGCTCGTCGATGGCGTCCTCCAGCTCACGGCGACGCGAAAGGATGTAGTCGTGATCATACTCACGCGACATCCGACGACCGAACTGAAAATACAGATCCAAGCAATGATACTCCGTCTCCAGCGCGCGCAGATCCCCCGTCTCGCACCGCGTGGGCGCGGACAACGACATCGAACGCAGATACTCGCCGCAATAGCAGATCCACTGCGCGACCATCGCCTCGTTTTTGAGGTTGACCGAGCAGGTGATCATACGGTAAAGCGTCGGCTTGTCGAGCACGGAAAAGGTCTTCTTGTCAGCGGCGGACAGCGCATCGTGAAGCGTCAGGATCTCGCCCACGTCCATCTTTTGATAAAAGCCCTCGGTCGGGGTCTCGGACCAATCGGTCAGAATGCGGCGCAACGACGCTTCCATATTCATCAAAATCTCGGGGAAGCCGAGATAAGCGATGCGAACGGGATCGGGCGGCGCGGACAGCCCCGCGCGGATATGGTCGACGTCCTGCATCGCCATCACGACGCCCTCGTCAAAAATGCCAAAGCGACCCGCACGACCCGCGATCTGCTTGATCTCGGTCGGCTTGAGCAGACGGAACTCCACGCCGTCAAACTTGCGGCTTTCAACAAAGATGACGCGCCGAATGGCCAAATTCATTCCCATACCGATGGCATCGGTACTGACCACCACGTCGCTCTCACCCGCCATAAAGCGGCGCACCTGCTCTCTGCGCGAGGCGGGCGGCAGGTCGCCATAGATCACGCTGGCCGAGATCTTGAGTCTATCCAGCTCGGCGGCCAGCTCCAGCACGGCGCGGCGGGAGAAGACGATGAGCGCGTCTCCCTTTTGCGCGTCGCGGATATGGAAACGCCCCTTGTCAAAGCGGAGCGGTGTTTTTCTTTCGTGATAAACGATCTCAACCTCGTCGCCGCACTGCTCGATCATGCCAAGCACAATGTCCTTGGCCTCGGGTGCCAGGCACACGTGAACCTCATCGGCACTCACGCCGAGAATGGCGCGCGTCCAGTTGTGACCGCGGAAGGGGTCGGCGATCATCTGCGCCTCGTCGATGACGGCAACGTCATACAGATTGGTGGTGTTCAGCATCTCAATGGTGCAGGCGGTGATGCCCGCCTCCTCGTCAATGAGTGCCTCCTCGCCCGTGATCATCGAGCAGGGCACGCCATCCGCACGCAATCTGTCGTAGATTTCAAGTGCCAGAAGGCGCAACGGACCAAGATAAACGCCCGTACCTGCGCGCTTGAGCCGCTCGATCGCCTCGTAGGTCTTGCCGCTGTTGGTCGGTCCGATGTGAAGAATGAATTTGCGCGTCATTCCGCGCGCCAAGGGGTATTCGTCCTTGGGGGCGGCGGAGACAGACAGCTGCTCCATTCGGCGGCAAAATTCCTCCATCTGCCGCGCACGGCGACGGCGCTTGCCCTCTTCCTTCTCCTTATATTGGCGAAACTCCTCGCTCGCCTCCTTTGCCAGTACGTCGCGCTCCCACCAGAAGCGCTCGCTTACTGCCCCGCCACGTCCGTCGGGCACCTGTACCCTTCCCGCAGGCGGCAGCAGCGTCTTTCGCATTTCTACGCTCCAGCCGCGGCTTTCCAGCTCGCTTTGTGTCATCATACGACCGTGGTCGGGCTTGCGTCTCCCCCGCCCGTGATGTCCGTGATGATGTCCTCTTCGTTTGGCTGCCATTGGCTTCGCCTCCCTTCGTTTTACTGATTGGTATCAGCGTGTTTTTTCTATCTGTATTTATCCTCAAAGCGGCAAGCGCTCGAGCACGTGCAGACCCAGCCGCTTCGCCATCTCGTAGCCGTCGGCAAGGTTTTCGGGCACTGCCATATCGCACGGCATGTGCGCATCGCAACCCAGCACAACGGGATTTCCCACCTCAGCGGCGATGCGGAAGAAACGGTCGGACGGATAGTGACGCCCGCTGCGAAGTCCCAGCAGATTGATCTCAAGCGGGATATTCAGTGCAAGACAACGCTCACAAAGCCGACGCATCTGTCGCTCGTACACAGCATCGTCGCCCGTATATGCGAAATTATCGGGATGCGCCAGATAGGTATATGCCCCCGTCTCCAAGCCCTCGATCACCTGATCGACGTAGCGGGCAAGCTCGGACTCTTCCTTGGTACCGCGACCGCACGAGGGCTCGTTCACCTCATTGCCGAGAAAATGCTGACCCATGATCAGATAGTCATAGTCGTACCGACCAATGAGTGCCATCATATCCTCAAACACCGCGGGATAATACTCGGCCTCAAAGCCGATCAGAATGCGAATGCGATCCTTGTATTCCTCACGAAGTGCCTCAAGGGAACGCACGTACTCCTCCAGCTCCTCGATGCGAATGCGGTATCCCGATTGATGTCCGTCGGCAAACGGCATCGGCACGTGATCCGAAAAGCCCAGCGTGTCAAGTCCCTGGGCGATCGCCGCTTCAATATATTCTCGGTCCTCACCCGTGGCGTGGTGGCACCGTGTCGTATGTGTGTGGTAATTGGCAACCATGCTCATGTTCTTCTGCTCTTCTCCATTTTACGGTATTTTGTCTCTAGTGCTTCGATCTGCAGCTCCTCACGGTATTCGTCCAGCCTCAGCTCCAGCTCTGCCATATTTTTCTTGAGCTCGCGGCGACGGGCAAACGCCGTCACGGGGGCATTGGTCAGCTCCTCCTGCCACGCCTCACGCTGACGCAAAAACTGCGCCTCAAACGCCTCGTAACGCTCGGTCGCGCGATCGATCTGATATCTGAGCTCGCGCAACGACAGCTCATACAGCGCCTCGTCGATCTCTTTCTTGCGGGCGCGGTGGAACCAACCCAAACCGCCGCGCTCATATTCGAGCGCCTGCCGCTCATCGCGAAGCTGATCCTCGTAGGCGATCTCGTCGCGGAAGTGGTCGTACAGCTCCATATACGCCTCGTACTCGTAGCCGACGCCGCACGATTTCTCGCCGTTTTCGCGGTACCATGAGCGGATACGGTTATAGTATGGCAGATATTGGCGGATCCACTCCTTGCACGTCTTGGCCAGATCCAGACGGCGGATCAAATAGTCTCGGTAGATGACCTCGTCGCAAAAATAGTATTGCTCGAACGGCTGTGCCAGATCAAGCGACTGTCCGTTCTTGGAAATGCGAAACAGCCCTGCAAAATACATTTGCTTGCTGTAAGATGCCTCTGCCTGCGTCGATTTGCCCCCCGAAAAGCGCCCGATCAGGCTAAAGGCCTCATCAAGCACCGCCTCGTCACATTCGATCCAACCAAACCACTTGCTCCGAATGTCGTCGGGCGCGTTGTGATAGACGCGCAAAAGCTGCGCGTACGCCTCGGGACAGCGCGAGAGCGCGGCGTTGGCGTGTGCCATCTCCCGCTCGGTCAACGTGCCGTCGCGCATACCGCCCACATAGCGGAGCACGGGCAAAAGATATCGGTTGACCTCACTTCGGTTCCAACGGGGCACCAGTGCGTTATTCTGTTCTGCCACAAGCGTCACCTCCTCCAAAAAAGCAAAGGGACAAGCACGCGCCCGTCCCTCTTTTTGCTCACGATCAGCGCAGCTCTGCCTCGATCGTTTCGGCCATACGAACGGCACTCATGCCGTAGTGCTCGATCAGCGTGTCAAACGTACCGCTGCGACCAAAGGTGTCCTTAACACCGATGCGGCAGACCTTGGTGGGCTGACACTCGGACAGCACCTCGCAGACCGCCGATCCCAGACCGCCGTCAATAAAGTGATCCTCTGCCGTAAAGACATGACCGGTCTTCTCAGCATACGCCGCGATCAGCTCGCCGTCGATGGGCTTGATGGTGTGGATGTTGACCACCGCAAGATCAATGCCCTTCTCTGCCAGAATGTCGCGAGCCTTCATCGACTCAGCCACCATCAGACCCGTCGCAAACACGACAGCGTCCTTACCCTCGGCCATCACGATACCCTTGCCGGGCACGAACTCGGTCGTCTCATCGGTCAGCACGTCCACAGCGGCACGTCCCATACGGATGTAGACAGGACCGTCGATCTCCATAGCAGCCTTGACAGCCTTCGCCGTCTCGGGACCGTCGCAGGGAGAGAACACGGTCATACCGGGCAGCATACGCATCAGACCCAGGTCCTCCAGGCACTGGTGCGTTGCACCGTCCTCACCGACCGAAAGACCTGCGTGCGTTGCGCCGATCTTGACGTTGAGGTGGGGATATGCGATCGAGTTACGCACCTGCTCATAGGCACGACCTGCTGCGAACATCGCAAAGGTCGACGCCCAGGCGATCTTGCCCGTCGTCGCGATGCCTGCCGCCAGCGACATCATATTCGCCTCGGCAATACCGCACTCGATAAAACGCTCGGGATATTTCTCCGCAAACCAACCGGCGCGCGTTGCGTCAGCCAGGTCTGCGCAAAGAACGACAAAATCCTTGTCAGCCCCCATCTCCTCCAGCGCGCGGCCAAAGGCGTCGCGGGGTGCCATTTTCTTCTTGGGTTCATTCAGATTGCTCATATTGCATCCTCCGTTTGAAATCTCTATTTAT
>JAGBTR010000103.1 GCA_017631215.1 Clostridia bacterium
GCCGACACCATCGGCGGCATTCAGGACGGTATGAACGAAACAATGGCGCACTACGGCTATCCCGAGCGAAGCTACGAGGACATCCGCCACGCCATCGGCAACGGCGCTCGCCTGCTGGTGCGCCGCTCAATGCCCGAGCCCGACGCCCAGGACGACGACCGTGTGAGCGAGGTGCTCGCCTACTATCACGCCGCCTATGCTCACACATTTATGCACACACGCGAATGCTACGAGGGTATCGTCGAGGCGGTCAAGACGCTGCACGCACGCGGCTATCGGCTGGGCGTGCTGTCCAACAAGCAGGATATCTACACCAAGCAGCTCGTCGCGCAGCTCTTCCCCGACGGTGAATTTTCGGTCGTGATGGGGCAGACGGATCTGCCGACCAAGCCCGACCCGACCGTGCCGCATATGATCGCGCGTGCGCTGGGGGTCGAGCCGTGCGAATGCGCGATGATCGGCGACAGCGACGTGGACATCATCACCGCAAAAAACGCGGGTATGGTGGGCATCGGCTGTGGCTGGGGCTATCGCGGCGCCGATATGCTCCGTGCGTGCGGCGCGGATGCCGTCGTCGACCGACCGCTCGCGCTGTCGGAGCTGCTTTGCGATCCGAAATAAGCATCAATCAAGGAGGGCTACCGTTGTGAAAGACTACCTGCCGTTTCTTTCTCCCGCCACCAAGCGCACGCTCCGCTACGTGATGCGCGGTGCCATTATGTACCTTTGCTACCGTTGCATTCTCTCATTGGTCTCCACGCTGCTATATGCTGACCGCATTGGTCTTCCCGGTATGGGAGAATACAGCAGTGCCAGCCTGAGTGCTGATCTGGGGCTGCCCTTCAACGTGGCGCATCTGCTCTTGATTCTGATCGTTCCCTTCCTCTTTTACAGCGTCACCCGCGTTTTTATGCTGGGAGATGCCAGGGGGTATGCCGAGGCAGAGGAGCTGGAGCGCGAGGACCGTCCCGTCCGTCTTGGCGATGTGATCGCCCTTCCCGCCTTTCGCGCGGTCGGCTTGACGGTGCTTTTGCTGTACGTCCTGTTCCCGCTCTCGTTTGGCTACGGTGACCTTGTCGCCTGGCCCGACTTTGCGTCCGTTTTGGGCAGGGCGACCGAAAAGGTGCTGTTCGCCATTCCGACCGTTCCGCTCTACGCCATCGTGCTGATGCTGGCGACTCGCTCGGCGCGTCGCGAGTGGCAGCGCACCCGTGCGGAGCGTGCCGCCGCCCCGCTCGACGAGAAGGGGGGCTGTATCGGCTTCTTCAAGGACAAAACGGGGCTGGGCGGTCTTCTGGGCGGTCTGTTTCTCATCGCGTGGCTCTACCCCATCGGCTCGATGGCCTTCTCCGTGCTTGCGGCGGCGTTCCTGATGCCCTTCCTTGTGGCGATGTTCTCGACGCCTGAGGTGGCATTGGTGTCGATCACCGTGCTGATCGGACTGGCCGCGGCGGTCGCGCTCATCTTTGCCGGTCCCTCCTATATCCGCGCGCTCTTCAAGCGCAGACGGCTCATTCGCGGTCTGCGGCGCGTCTGTCGCGAGTGCGGCTACGAGCTCTCTCCCATCCGCCAACCCTACTGGGGACTCATCCGCCACAAGGCGGGCGCGGACTTTTCGGTCAAGGTGGGTGACAAGCAATACGATTGCCGTTTGCTCTCAGCCGTTCTGCCGGGCGGCAAGATGCTGTTCGACTACGAGGGCTCGGTCACCGTCCACCACTACATCCGCTTCTTCTGGGCGGCACAGCGTATGCACGTCGCCACACAGCACACCTTTGAGCAATCGACCTTCTCGTCGACCGCCGAATACGCCTTCGACAGTGACCACCAAAAGCTACTCATCGTCTGCCCCACCGCTCCCCAAACGCTCATCGTCGGTCCCAAGGGCGGCACGCCCCTCGACACGGGCGCACACATCGGAGAATACCGTATGTTCAACACGACGGGCTTCCTCGGCGCGCTGGAGCGGGATTGCTTGGATCGGTGAGGGGCGCGGCTAGGAGAACGCTTAGGGGGGACTTCTTAAAAGAAGTCCCCCCTAAAACCCCTTCAAGAACTTGTTGGGGGATATAGGAGGCTTTGGGCATAGTGAGGCGGCTCGCCGCTCGTTTCGCGTTGCACAAGATAAAACAAAACCGCGTCGGTCGCACAGTGTGCCATCGGCGCGGTTATCTTTATGAAGAGAGGATTCAGCCGAGGTGGCGCTCGATGAGGGCGTTGACCGCCTCGCGGACGGCGTGCACATCCTCGGCGGCACGCAGGCTGGTGTCAAAGTGGATCTCGCCCACCACGCGCTCCATCTCGGCGATGACCGTCTCCTTACCGCACAGCGCGGCGGCGAGCGTCATCGCGCGGCGGTCGGTAAGCGCGTCGCGGAATTGGAGCAGGCGCATCGACTCATACGCCGTACCGTCGGGTGCGGGATAGACCGAGAAGCTGTCGCCGCCGGGGAAGCCGTAGTCGCCGCAGGTGTCGTGGTAGGGGTCGACGAGGTCGGTGGTCAGGCGGTTGCTGTAAAAATTATAGCCCCACTGCAAAAAGCCCGCGATATCGTATTTGAACATCGGCATACCGATCGAGCGCGTGCGTGCGCCCGGCATCGCGATAAAGCGATTGCTGACGTTGCCCGAGCCCTGACCGCAGCAATAATACGTCCACAGCCCCTTGACGCCCGCCTTGAGGAAGGGCGCAATGTGGTCGTTCGCCGCGACGGGATGCTCGACGATGCCCTGCTCGTAAAAATCGAAATTGGACAGCGCGTCGACCGTCAGATAGCCCTCGAGCAGGTCGCTGACGATCGCCTTTACAGCCTTGTACTGCGCCAGATGCTCGGCGCCAGTCGGCTCGTCCGAGATGTGGAACACGCATCTTCGGTCATCACCGCGCGCGCGGAGATGGGCGAGCATCGCAGAGATGAGGGCGCGCAAAAAGGTCGCATACGCCTCGCCCGTGGCGGGGGTATCCCAGCCGAAGATGCGGCGGTACTGACCGTCGACGGTCGCCATCACCTTGGGGGCATAGGCGGCGCCCCACTGGGTAAAGAGGTGGGAGATCTCCAGATAGCGTATGCCCACGCGGTCGCACATATCGACCCAGCGGTCGAGCAGCGAGAAGTCGAAGGCATAGTCATCGCCGTTCCGCGTCACGCCGATGAGCTGTGTGGTCAGGCGCTCACCGCCGATGCGGGTATCGAGCGGGGGCGTGAGGATGGGGGTGAGCAAGGTATTGATGCCATTCTCTGCCGCCGTACGCGCAAATTGCTCAACGATCGCCCAATGCTGCTCGGAAAAGGTCTCGACGCGGTAATAGTGTGCAAGGCTGTCGCAATGGAACCATTGCGTGACGTACATCTCGTTCTCGGGCAGCTCGGCATCGACGATATGGATGCGAAGAGACCGCTCACACAGCACCTGCTCGCCCTCGACGAGCGACAGCGTCAGCGTGTGGTCGCCCGCGGTCAGCATACCGCGCGGGTCGATATCCAGCCACAGCGCGTGGAGCTGTCCGCCGCTGACCATCACGCTTTCCTGATAAGGGAGCGGCATCAGAAGGTCGGGGTACAGCCCGGGAGTAGTGCGCAGATAGTTATCGTCGTGAACGCCCTGATAGACGGGCATCGCCACGGGAACGCTCTCCACCCGTCGCACGCGCAAAGCGCCCTCGGGCAGACCGCTCGTGCGGAGCGTCAGCAGGCGCAAGGACGCCGCGGTCTTCTCCGTTTCGGTATAGGCGAGCTGGATCGACAGCCGCTCGTTTTTAAGGATGGACACACGCGAGAGGGCGTGCAGGGCGACGATATCGCCGTCCAAAAAGCATTTTTCCATAGATGAAACGATCTTACAAGTGAGCATATCCAACCTCCCAATAGCATACTTTTCGCTCCTATTATACCACACGCGGCAACGTTTTGTCAACGCACACGCACCGTATCCGTCAAATTTACCAAAAGGAGTTTTCCAAAAAAGCAAAAAAATATCGTCTTATGCTCTTTTCTCGTCGACTTTTTTGTGGTATAATATAAAATTGATGAATTGTCCCGAAAAAAACGCTATAAAAAGATAGGAGAGATCACTTTGGTAAGACAAGATCTGAAAAACATCGCCATCATTGCTCACGTTGACCACGGTAAGACCACCCTTGTGGACGGTCTGCTCAAGCAGGGCGGTGCTTACCGCGAAAACCAGGCCACGACCGAGAGAGTTATGGACTCCAACGCGCTGGAGCGCGAGCGCGGCATTACCATTCTGGCAAAGAACACGTCCGTTGTGTATAAGGACGTCAAGATCAACATCGTCGACACGCCCGGACACGCCGATTTTGGCGGCGAGGTCGAGCGTATCCTCAAGATGGTCAACGGCGTTATCCTGCTCGTCGATGCGGCCGAGGGACCGATGCCCCAGACCCGCTTCGTGCTGCAGCGCGCGCTGGAGCTGAACCACCGCGTCATCGTTTGCATCAACAAGATCGACAAGCCCGACGCCCGACTCGGCGAGGTCGAGGACGAGATCCTCGAGCTGCTCATCGATCTCAACGCCAGCGACGACCAGCTTGACAGCCCGATGCTCTACTGCTCGGGTCGTGCGGGTACGGCGACGACCGACCCGTCGGTCGAGGGCGTGGATCTGACCCCCCTCTTCGATACCATTCTCGACTACATCCCCTCCCCCGAGGGCGATGCCGACGACGACC
>JAGBTR010000104.1 GCA_017631215.1 Clostridia bacterium
AAGAATCTCTCTTAAATTAAAAGGAATGAGCCCAGTTCAATACCGAGCTCATTCGCAAACAATTTAATATTTAATTTTGTCTAAACTTTTGGGTTCACTTCAAATCCGTCGGCTCTTTTCTTTGATATCAGCGTTATTCTGCCGCCTTGCTCTTGGCGGTCATCTTGATGACGAGCACCGCACCTGCGAACAGAGCCAGTGCCGCCGCCCACATAATGACGGCGCAGAGGACGCCGCCCATGGTAGCGCAAAGACCTGCCACGACGTAAGCGACCGCGGCAATGACAGCCACGAGTGCCGCATACGGCAGCTGGGTATTGACGTGCTCGACGTGGTTGCACTGCGCGCCTGCGGATGCCAGAATGGTGGTATCCGAAATGGGCGAGACGTGGTCACCGAAGACAGCACCGCCAAGCGTTGCCGAAACGGTGAGCAGTGCCAGCGTGCCGCTGCCGCCCAGAATGGTAACGGCGATGGGAACGAGAACACCGAACGTACCCCACGAGGTACCCGTCGAGAAGGCGATCAGACCTGCCAGAATGAAGAAGATCGCGGGGAACAGGAACTGCGGGAAGGCACTGTTGGCGAGGTTGGCCTCGACGAATGCCTGCGCGTCCAGATAGCCGCCCTTAGCGCCCATAATACCCGAGATCGACCAAGCGAAGGTCAGGATCAGAATAGCGGGAACCATCGCCTTGAAGCCGTCGGTGAAGCTGCCCGTGATCTCCTTGAAGGAGACGACGCGAGCGAGCATATAGTACAGCGAAACGATCACGAGCGCGACCGTCGAGCCGATGGCCAGCGACATACCTGCGTCGCAATTGGAGAACGCCTCGATGACGTTGACCGACTGCAGCTCGGTGCCGATCAGACCCGTATCCCAGTTGTAGAAGAAGCCGGTATAGATCATACCGCCGACGCAGCAAGCGATCAGCACAAGCACGGGGATGAGCAGATGGCGAACCTTGCCCTTGGGGTTGGCCTTGACCTCATCCAGCGACTCTGCGTCCTCGGTCACGCCTGCAAAGACGTCACCCGTCTGCTCTGCGATCGTCTCGTCGCGCTTCATCTTGCCGAAGTCGAACTTGAAGAAGCACAGCGTGAAGACCATCACGAGCGTCAGAAGTGCGTATACGTTAAAGGGAATGGTGCTGATAAACACCATCAGACCGTCGCCCTCCAGCTCACCTGCCACAGCGGCAGCCCAGCTCGAAATGGGAGCGATGATGCAGACGGGCGCAGCCGTCGCGTCGATGATGTAAGCCAGCTTGGCGCGCGAGATCTTGAACTTGTCCGTCACGGGGCGCATAACCGAGCCGACGGTCAGGCAGTTGAAATAGTCGTCGACAAAGATCAGGCAGCCAAGACCTGCGGTTGCAGCCAGCGCACCGCCCTTGGACTTGATCTTGTTTCCTGCCCAGTCGCCGTATGCACGCGCACCGCCCGACTTTTGCAGCAAAACGACAAAAATACCAAGCACGACGAGGAAGACGATGATGGGCGTATTGCCTCCCACCTTCTCACTCATAACCTGGAACAGCGTAAACAACGCCTTGAGGGGATCGCCGCCCGCGTACATCATCGCACCAACGAAGATGCCAAGGAACAGCGAGACGTACACCTGCTTGGTCGCCAGCGCAAGAATGATGGCGATCAGCGCAGGAAGAAACGCCCAAAAAGTACCTTCCATAGTTGATTCTCCTTTCAATTGTTTGAATATTTATTTCGATAAATGGAAGACAACTAAAAAAGCACGGCACTATCAAATACCGTGACACAACCGCCCGCAATACTCAATAGCGCAACATCCACGCAGGTGGATGACAGTCGCGCCGATGTTCTCGTCGCGCCCGAGCCGTCTGCGTTTGGGCAACGCACACGCTCTCGGCGGCCTCCCCTTTCCCACACCGACCTTGCGTCCCCGTCGGTGCTTATCTTGTCAGCCGCGCCTCTATGATGCATACTTGCCATCAGTATATCATATTTGTCGAAGCCTGTCAAGATTTTTTTATAAAATATTCACACGTTTCCAAAGCGAAACAAAGCACCGCCGCGACAGAGCGCAACGGTGCTTCGCCAAAGGGTGATTCCCTTTTTATTCCTTTATTTCAAAGATCGCACACTCGCCAAGCGTCCGTGCCGTCTCTCTCTCCTCCTCGGTGCGCGCCGTCCAGACAAAGCGTGCCGCGCGGTAGAGCCTCGTCGTGATACGGACGGGCAGGCTGTCCCGCTCCTTTTGATCATAGGCGATAAAATCGGGGTGAGCAAGGCAGTTGAACGCCATCGCGGTAAGCGCGGCATACAGCAGCGTGCGCTTGCCCTTCTCGCGGCAGACGTTGGTATAGAGCTGACCGCAATAGGCACGCGGCAGATACCTTTGGATGCAACGGACGAGCAACGGGTTGAACGACTCAAAGCAATAGTCGCCCTCGTATGCCCGCATCAGCGCGGCGACCCGCTCGCACAGCGCGGTGCTTGTCGTCTCGCCCTTGAGCTCAACGAGAATGGGCACCCGCCCCGCGACGAGCGACAGCACCTCGGCAAGCGTGGGGATGGTCTGATCCGTCCCCGCAAGCGAGAGCGATTTCAGCTCGTCGAGCGTCAGCTCGGCAAGGCGGCGCTCACAGCCCGTCATACGGACGAGCGTTTCGTCGTGAAAGACGACGACCTCACCGTCGCGCGAGAGGTGAACGTCCAGCTCGATGCCGTAGCCCGCCTCGACAGCGCGTCGAAATGCCGCCATCGAATTCTCGGGAATACCGCCGCCGTGCAGACCGCGGTGGGCGTAGTCGCACAACAGCGCTTCACTGCCCCGACGGGCGCGCGGTCGCACCAGCACCAAAAGATAGACGGCAAGCAGGAGCAAAAGCCCGCCCGCGACGGACAAAAGAACGATCCAGACCGTATCCATCACGCGTCCTCAACGTCCAGCTGCTCGAGCACGCTTCCCTTCACCTCCGGCTTGGAGTCGCCGTGCTTGACGAACAGCATCGTCACAAAGGACAGCATCACAAAGACGGTGGCAAACGCGAAGAACATCAAGCGCATGCCGAAGCGGTCATACAGCATACCCGACAGAATGGGCGCGACGATCTGCGCGGCCATCGAGGCGGTGTAATAGTAGCCCGTATATTTTCCGACGTCGCTACCGCTCGCCAGCTCGACCGCCATCGGGAAGGAGTTGACGTTGATGGTCGCCCAGCCGATGCCTGCCAGTGCAAAAATGGGATACATAATGATGGAGGGCATACCTGCGCTGATAAAGTTGCCGATAAAGAAGGCCGTTGCCAGCATCAGAACGCCTGCCAGAATGGTCTTTTTGCGGCCGATACGCGAGGCGATCATACCCACGGGAATATAGGCGACGATGGCCGCCGCCTGCGCGACGATCAGCGTGATATTGAAATCGAAGCCGAGAATGTTGGTCGCATAGACCGAATACTTACTGGTAACGGAGTTATAGCCGATATACCACAGCGCGACCGAGGCCAGAATGAGGATGAGCGAGCAAAGCTCGGGACGCGTCAGCTTGCGGTGCGGCGCGGCGGTCGTGGATTCCTCCACCCGATCGATGCCAAATCGTGCCGACTCCTCCTCCATCTCACGTGCCCATTTTTTTTCCTTGACCGTGATCATATAGACGATCAGACCAAGCAGCATAATGGCAACGACCGAGAGGACGTAGCCCACGTACTTCATGCTCAGGTGCTTGGATGTGCCAAACAGGATGCCGAGCGCGAGCACGAGCATACCGCCCGCCGTTCCCGTCAGGTTGATGATCGCGTTGCCCTTAGAGCGCAGCGGCTTGATCGTCACGTCGGGCATCAGCGCCACAGCGGGCGAGCGGAAGGTCGCCATCGCGATCAGAACGACCAGCAGTGCGGCGATAAAGGTGATCAGATGGGTCGCGTTTTGCATCGTCAGCTGCAAAACGTCTGCGCGGATGGCGGCGATCGCGCCGTTGATGGCCTCGATCTGTCCGTTCAGCGCCTCAATGGCAACGCCGTCGCCCATTTCCTTGGCGATCTTCAGCGCATCCTTGGCCTCGTTGAGAAGTCCCTGCTGCAGCACGTAGCGGTCATGGATGCCCGCCTCGACGAGCGAGCCAAACTGCCACGAATCAACGATGGCAATGAATACAAACGCAATCACCGCCGTAACCGTACCGATCACGATAAAGGGCGTGCGCTTGCCGAAGCGAGAGCAGACCTTATCCGAGAGCGCGCCAAAGATGGGCAGCATAAAGACCGCGAGCACGTTGTCGATGGACATGATCGCACCCGAGGCCGTCTCGGACAGACCGAAATGGTTGGAGAGGATCAGCGGGACGATCGCATCGTACGCCTGCCAGAAGGCAGTGATGAGAAAGAATGCCATACCGACGAGTATGGTGCGTTTGTAGTTGAGCTTCATAAAACGTTTCCTTTCAAAGAAGGTGATGGGAGCCCAACGGCGCCCTTATTTTTAATTATACCATACTTCCTCCGAAAATTCAACAAGCCAGCGAAAAAAGCCGCGCGCAAGGTGCATTTTTTCACGCCGCGCTTGACAATCGCGCGACAATGTGCTACCATATCTTCAACAAACGCACTGCAAAGGAGCAAGCTATGGCAGAAATTCTGGAGATCGTTATGGTGGTCAGCTTCGGCGCATCCTGGCCGCTCAACGTCATCAAATCGTACCGCGCACGCACGACG
>JAGBTR010000105.1 GCA_017631215.1 Clostridia bacterium
AATTTGATATCGATGGGGGGATATCCGGCTTTCATCAGTTCAAGGTTGATGATGAGGCGTCCGGTTCTGCCGTTGCCGTCGATGAAGGGATGGATGGACTCAAATGCGATATGCAAATCGGCGAGTTTTTCTACGATATTGCGCTCGTCGATTGCGTAATGCTGCATGAGGTCGTTCATCTTAGGCTCGATCAGATAAGGCTGAACAGGATCCTGCTTTGCACCCATAATGCGCACAGGCACTCTGCGGTACACGCCACGGTCGAGGGGCTTATCCGCGAGAACGAGGGAGTGGATCTGTTTGATCACCGTTTCCGACAGGGGAGTACGCTCCTTAACGAGATCGCAGATGAAGTAGAACGCGTCCTTATGGCCAACCGCTTCCATGTGGTCCTTCAGCGGCTTTTGGTCGATGGTCAAGCCCTTGAGTACCATGTCGGTCTCGCGCAGGGTGAGCGTGTTGCCCTCGATGGCGTTGGAGTTGTAAGTATATTCAATCATGAAGTCCTCGTTCAGACGCGCCACCTCGCCCTCGGTGAGCGGTCTGCGACCGTCGAGTTCAATCTTTTTTCGTTCGATCTGAGCGAGAAGGGTTTCCTTACCGCGAATGCGTCCGTCAGCAGGCTTGGGAGCGTTGTCGGGAACAAACCAACGTTTTCCCTCACGCCATGCGCCGTCAATTTGTCCGTTCACGCAGAGAGTGCGGACACGTCTGTCTGAGATTCCCCATTTCTCTGCGGCTTGTTTCGTTGTTATAGCCATTGCATTCACCTCATTATGTGTGATTTCGATTGTAATCATCCATTATAAGTATAGCACAGTATCGGCACAATGTCAATGCTATGCGGAATAGTATTTTCGCCAATTCGGAATAATTCATGACACGTTAGTTGTTGTTTGAAAACAGCAAAATTCCTTGATTACTTTTATATAACTTTTTCTCAGTTATGCGCGAGCATTATCTTTCATAATAATAGTACAGTGATACACTGTATACACATCTGGAGTTCAAAAATCAAAAAAGAAAGGAAACAACTCGATGAAAAACCAAATGAAACAAAAAGAAGCAAATACCACGATCGGCTACAACCTCTGCCCTTCATGCGGCAGACCGGCGCAGGCTATCCTCGCTGATGACAGCACCTATTACGTCGGCTGCCCCATGTGCGGGCTGAAGAACGGCGTATGTGCCGATGTCAGCGATGGACTGACCGACGAGGTCGAGGAGATGCTACGGATCACTTGGAATCGCCGTTGTATCGAGTCGACCTATGACGTCGATGCGCTTGAGATGCTACGCACCATCGGCAATGGGTACGCTTTGGTACGGACTGCCGACGACTACATGGTCTTCTTTACAGAGCGCTTTGAGGATATCAAGCAGTTCCTCGCCAAGGGACTCGACGTATCATATACCGTTTATCATATGATAGACGGCATCATGGAGCCTCTGGGCAGTGCATATCTTGTTTGGCTTGGAAGCAACTGATCGATCAAAGAAGGCAAGTGCCCCCTCTCGCATAAGCGAGAGGAGGCTTCTTCCTTTTCGCACAACTCCGGCACGATATTTTTTCAGATATCTCATCACCCCATCTTACATAATAAGAGTAGAAACCATATACATTGCAGGAGATCACGAAAGGAGAGACATCGATGGATGGAGTACAGCAGAAATAGACGGTTACTCTGTAGCGTAGCGAAGGAGTAAACGGCTATGTACCGAGGTAGGGCGAGATATCGAACGGCTATTGTACAAGGTTTTCGGCGCAGACCGAAAAATGCTTGTACAAGGCGGGTATTCGTCCGACCAACACGGCGGTCCTACCGCGCCGTATATCAGGTGGGAGTGTTTTTACTTTAACACTACATTATCTTTATATAAAGGAGGTTTTTATGGGACGCCACAAACCTAGCAAGTCGCTGATCCAGCAGGTCAAGGAACGCCTTGACGGCAAGCTCGCCATCGGTGAGAGCAAATATCTCGCCAAGCTTGGCGGAACGCACACGCAGCACATCTATTCCTGGGAGACCTATCGTAGCTATCTGAAGCACGCCTGCTACTTCGTGCGGTGGGTCAAGGATCAGCCCGTCGACCCGTTTCTAGGACATAAGCCGCGCACCTTGGCGGAATGCCGCCCCTTTGCGGAGCGGTGGATCCAATACGGCATCGAGCGCGGCCTATCTGCCTATACATTAAAGTTAGAACTGTCCGCATTAGCCAAGCTGTACAGTTGCAAGACAACAGATTTCGATGTTGTCACGCCCGCGCGACGGCGTAGCAACATCACAAGGAGCCGAGGCGCGTCCGCGATGGACAAGCATTTCAGCGTGACCGCCAATGGCGATCTGATCACCTTCTGTCGCTGTACGGGACTGCGCCGAGCCGAGCTGTCGCAGATCAGAGGCACCGACTTGATAGAGCGGGACGGCGCGCTTTATCTCGATATCCACCGAGCCACCAAGGGCGGTCGTCCCAGAATCTCGCCCGTAGTGGGGCGCGAGGAGGAGATCGAGACGGTCAAGCGGCTGTGCCATACGGTGGGAGAAGGCAAGGTCTTTCCACGTCCCAATCGCAACGCGGATATCCACTCTTACCGTGCGGAGTATGCTACGCGCATTTATGAACTGCACAGGCGAGAGTTCCGTGACTTCAAGAACGAGAGATTGATCATACACAAAAACAAGGTCGTGGCTGCATACATATCCCGAAACGGCAGGCGGGATGTTGCTCAGTTTCCCGAACTTTACATCGAGGTCGATGGCAGAACGCGTATGCGCTCCGGCTATCGCGACATTGCGAGCGCATACTACTGCCGCAACGACTTGCGAGGGGCGGTCTACGATAGGCGCGCGCTGTTTGAGGCGTCGCAGGCACTTGGGCACAACAGGGAGACAGTGGTGGCAGAGCACTATTTACGGGCGTAAAAGATCCGACGGTCAAATGCGTATATATACTACGTATATATACGCGCCAACCAGTAGCATATAAGAAATCAAAAAAGCTTGTATAAAAGCAGTTAGCGATTTTTTCATATTTTATAATATTAACGATGGATTTTTTAAAATATAAAAATCATAAAATCCTTATATAAAAGGCTTTTGAAAAATCGCCATCTTACATAATAATGTAAAGCGTGCGAGAGACTATCGCCATATATATCCCCCAAAAAATATTTTTCAAAAATGTTTTCGACATATTCAACAATCTTTTATTTGTTTTACATCGTTTATTATTCATATTTAACAAATTTTATCCAAAAAAGCTAAAAAAAGGCGAAAATCAAGCGCAAAAAGTCAAAAAAAGCACCCCAAAAACGAAAAAACGCAAAAAACCTTGTATAAAAGCCATTAGGCACTTTGGAATCCAGCATAATAATGGCGACACCACTCGCGAGGTATGTCGATATCACTCGCCCCACGCGGGCGAGAATAAAACAAAGGAGGTCTATATTATGACCCAAAAAACAACTACGTCCCCCTTCGTGCACCACGACTACGGCAAGGTCGTGGCTAGTACCCATCTGCCGGTCGCTCCCCAAGAGCCCTTGCAACCATTCTTTCCCGTACATCCCGACCTGCTGGACGCAGGCATCCCTCTCCCCACCGCGACATACTATGGCATGCTCGAGTCGAAGGCCAAGTGCAGCAAGCCCGTGTATACGCAAGGTGGCGAGCCGGGAGTAGTCGTTCCCAACGAAGATGCGGCCCGTAAGCTGCAACTTTCGCCGAAGACCGTAAAAAAAGTTCGTAAAGAACTCGCCAATCGAGGTCTGATCCGCACCATTAAACGCCCGTATGGGCTGCCCTCGATCACGATCGTCTATGGATATGAGATCGTCGACGCATCCGCTCCCGCCCATACTCCTAGCGCCTCTACCATGCCCTCCCCCACTGTTCCCATCGCGACGGCGGCAACGGAGGCGCATCCACCTATGACCGAGGCTACATCCGCTCCTGCCGCGGACATCCCCGAGGGATCCGCAGAGCCCCCTTGTGCATCTGCGCTCGAAGGGGAAGCAGAGGCCTCTACCGCAGGTGCATCGATGTCCCCCTCTGTGGGAACGGCAATGACCTCTCCGATGGGTACATTCGTGCCCCCTCCTTTAAAAGAAAAAAAAGAAGGATCGTTTAGATTTGGGGGAGAGGTTCCCCCCCTTAAACCACACGGTCAACGCCGCAATGTGATGCTGACGAATGAGCAGTACCACCAGCTCCGAGAGGAGCTTGGTGAGTATGCCGACGCCTACATCGACCACGTCAGTGAGCGGCTGTCGGGTAGACCCTACTTCGGTTCGCATGTCGATCTGATCCGCGACTGGTGGGAGCAGGATGGTCCCACCTTCGCAGCTACCAAGGATGCCGCGCGCTGCCATCCGCAGAACGGTAGCTTCGACACCGCCGATTTCTTTGGCGATGCACTAAAGCGCTCGCTGGGCGACATCCTTGACGATTGATCCTACGACGTCGGGCGGCCATCACGGCCGCTCGGCGTGACACACAGTTTTTCGGTTACGCCCCCCTTTGAACTTGCATAATAGTAGCGTAGCAAGTCTACTATCACGGTTGGAGATCAAAATTCTACGAAAGGAGGTTCACACTATGACCACCCCCAACGCCAACGAAGCCCCGCGTCATGTAGTCGAAGAACTTTGGTTGTCCTATTTTAATCGTTATCTGCTACACCATCAGGTCATTACCGAGCGCGAGTACCGCCAGATGGTCGAGCTGATCACGCAGAGAACAGCCAGACAACGCTCCCGGAACGAGACACGCTGAGTGTCTTGCGCGTGGAAGGATCCGCGAGGATCCTTCCACTACATAGGCATTCGAAGTCATTTGACGTATCAGCAATAAACTATTGCTTTTTCGAGTCGCTTATGTTATAATATATCAAAGAAATGATGATTTAACGAACTTTTCGAACCGAAAGGATAAAAGATATGGATATTTTAAGCATTCGCACCCTGCTCCGCACCAAGTCGATCTACGACCTGCCGTTGCGTGTGACCTACTACGCCCGCGTTTCGTCCGAGACGGATGAACAGCTCAACTCGCTGGACAATCAGATCTCCTACTACGAGAATCTCATCCGCGGCAACGCCAACTGGACCTTTGTTCCCGGCTACGTTGACGAGGGACTTTCCGGGATCTCGACCAAAAAAAGAAAGCACTTCAATGAGATGATCCACGACGCCAAGGACGGTCTATTCGATCTGATCATCACCAAGGAGATCTCCCGCTTCGCCCGCAACACGCTGGACTCGCTGCAGTACACGCGCGAGCTGCTCGGGTTGGGCGTCGGTGTGTTCTTTCAAAACGACAACATCAACACACTGGACGAGGACGCGGAGCTCCGTCTGACGATCATGTCCTCCATCGCCCAGGACGAGCTTCGCAAGCTGTCCTCGCGCGTCAAATTTGGACACCAGCAGGCGATCAAGTCGGGCGTCGTGCTCGGCAACAGCCGCATCTTTGGCTACCGCAAGGAGGGCAAGCGCCTCGTGATCGACGAGTCACAGGCACCTATGGTACGCGAGCTGTTTCGTCTGTACGCCACGGGCGAGTACAGCATGAAGCAGCTTGAGACACTGTTCTATGAGCAGGGCTACCGCAATTACAACGGCAACAAGATCGCCCACTCCACGCTCTCCGGCATCATCTCCAATCCCAAATACAAGGGATACTATGTTGGCAACAAGGTGCGCGTCGTAGATATGTTCACCAAAAAGCAAAAGTTCCTCCCTCCCGAGGAGTGGGTGATGTTCAAGGACGAGACGGGTGAGGTCGTTCCCGCGATCGTCACCGAGGAGCTTTGGGACAAGGCAAACGAGGTCCTCACGCGCAGGAGCGAGGACGTAAAGAGCCGTCAAGGCATCTGCAATCACGCCAATCTTCTGACAGGTAAGATGTACTGCGCGCACTGTGGCGCGGCCTATTACCGTCGCGATTCGAGGAGCAAGGACGGCAGGGTCAACTCCAAATGGGTCTGCTCGAACAAGATCAACAACGGCGCCGATGCCTGCCCCTCCTTTCCCATCTACGAGGATGAGATCAAGCCCATCCTATTCGATGCGTTCAGCGAGACCCGCGTGGACGTAGAGGCCTTGATCGAAAGCTACGTGGAGATGTTCCAGTCGATGCAGACCGACCAAGAGACCGCTCGCCAGCTTGAGGAGCAGCGGCGCATCATCGCGCTGGCAGAGCAAAAAAAGAACAAGCTTCTTGAGCTTGTCACGACGGGGGCTATTACAACAGCCAATTTCAAATCCTTGACCGCTACTTGTGACGGCGAGGTGGCAGATGCCAAGGAGTCCATCGCCACGCTGGAGGAGCAGATGCTCACCAAAGAGGAATATCGCGATCACATCCGCGAGATCCGCGCACACCTCGATGCCGCCGTCCGCGAGGCAAGCACGGGCATGATCACCAACGAATTCGTCGCTCAGTACATCGACAAAATCTTCGTCACCGTCGCCGAGGATGAGACATCCTCGGGGGAGCGCGTCGCCAAGCTCGAGATCAAGATATTCACAGGCAAAACAACAGAAAAGTGGCTGAAAAAGATCACCGCTCGCGGCGTGGGTCGTACGGGTGTCACGATGAAGAAGATGATCGAGTCCTACGAGAACTCGCTCAAGAAGTAATCTGACCCCCAAGATCTGAAAAGGGCGCGGAGGAGGCTATGCCTTCTCCGCGCCCGCGTTTTTACTTTACGATGACCTTCTTGAATGCCTTTTTACCGCGGCGCACGATAACGCCCTCGGCAAAGTCCGCGATGGGGTAGACGGCCTTGACGTCGGTCACCTTGACATCGCCGACCGTGACACCGCCCTGCTCGACCGCGCGGCGCGCCTCGGAGCGCGAGGGAACGAGCTCGGCCTTGACGAGAATGCTGAGCAGGTCGATCGTGCCGTCGGCGCAATCGGCGGCCGCGATCTCGACGGTGGGCATATTGGAATCATCCGCGCCCGCACCGAACAGCGCCTTGGCGGCACTCTGTGCGCGGGTCGCCTCCTCCTCGCCGTGGACGAGCTTGGTCAGCTCGAACGCGAGGATCTCCTTGGCGGTGTTGAGCTGTGCGCCCTCCCACGAGGACATCTTGTCGATCTCCTCAAGCGGCAGGAAGGTCAGCATACGGATGCACTTGAGCACGTCGGCGTCCTCGACGTTTCTCCAGTACTGGTAGAAATCGTAGGGGCTGGTCTTTGCGGGATCGAGCCAGACCGCGCCCGATGCCGTCTTGCCCATCTTCTTGCCCTCGGAGTTAAGAAGAAGGTTGATGGTCATAGCATAGGCATCCTTGCCAAGCTTTTTTCTTATAAGCTCTGTGCCGTAAAGCATG
>JAGBTR010000106.1 GCA_017631215.1 Clostridia bacterium
CCACGTCTCCGCGTCGGTCGACACGCTCATCGTGTAGTTGTTCGAGATCATCATCAGCACGACAGCATCCATGTACTTGGTCAGGTCGTACTGGTACGTCAGGCTACGCGGACCGTCACAGAACTTGCACAGATGGTTGATCTTGTCGGTATCCATACCGGGAACGACGAATTCAGCATCCGAATTCGGGTACTCGGTGTTGACGATGATCGTCTGCGCCTTGGCGTACTTGGCCTCAAGCTCACTACGAAGCGCACCATCCTCGGTGTGGACGGGCAGGAAGCCCTTGGTCAGCTCCTCGGTCGAGGGCGTATCGTCGACGAATTCCTCACCGTAATAGTAGATGGTCAGGCTGTAGATCGCACCGCCCCAGCCCTGCTTATCCGTGCCTGCGTTGTCGATCTTGATATAGAGCGTATCAACGCCGTTCAGATACAGCGCGGTATCGATGACCACGTAGGTCTTATTGGCCAGCGTGATCTCACCCCACTCGTTGCCCGCGAGGACCCAATCCTGTACGGTGGTGAAGGTGGTACCATCCGCCGAGATGAGCACGCGGTAGTTCTGCGAGATCTCGACCGCTACGACCGCATCCTCAAAGGTATTGAGATCAAACTTATACGTGATCTCGCGACCAGAATCGCAGTAACGGCTTCTCGCGTTCGCAAGAGCGTTGCCACCGTGGATGAAGGCAACGTCCTTGCCCTCCGAGTTGGTCACGACCGAGAATTTCTGACGGTCGGCATACTTGGCGTCAAGCTCGTCCAGCGTATCGACAAGAGGTGCATACTCCTTGACCGAAACGGCAGGAGCTGCAAGCGGGTCACCGTCCTGCGACTCGCCCTCGTAGTAGAGGGTGAAGCCGTACAGCGCCGCGCCGTAGCCCTTATCATTCGGGCCAGCGTTATCGAGCTTGATGTACAGCGCGTCGGAATCCTTGGCGTAGACAGCACTGTCAATGATCAGATAGGTCGAGTTGGAGGCATTGCTGATCCACTCGTTGCCCGCGAGTATATAGTCGCGCGCCGTAACATAGATACGGTCATCGGCGGAAACGAGCACGCGGTAGTTTTGCGCGATTCGCAGAGCCACAACCGCATTCTTAAATTTCGTAAGATCGATCTTGAGGTACAGCTCGTCCGTCGTATCGCAGTAGCGGCAGGAGTTGTTGACCTTCGCACGATCCAGATGGATGAAGCCCAGATCCGACTTGGCGGCGTTGCACACGACGTTTCTCTTGTATCTGGTCGTGTAAAGCTCATCGAGCGCATTCAGGTCGCTGGCGATCGGCGCATAATCCGCGGGATCGGTCTCGGGAACAGCGGGTGCATCATAGAAGATCTGGTACTGCGTGATCGCACCGCCGTGTCCCTGCTTGGGATCGGCATTGCTCAAGCGAACGTACATCTTATCGGCATCCTTGGCGTACACCTTACTGTCGATACCGAAGGTGGCGGCGTTGCTTCCCGCGGTGATGCGGTTACCGTTGACGGTGATGAAGTTCTGAATGGTCTCCCAGCTCTCGCCATCCGTCGAGACCTCGAGCAGATAGTTCTGTGAGATGGACAGCGTCATATAGGCGCCGGGGTATTTTTGCAGGTCGATACACCAGACGATCTTGCGATCGTTGTCGCAGAAATAGGTATCTGCATTTGCCTTCGAGGTGTTCTCGATGATGAATTCCCAATCCAGCGAGTTGGTGACCTTCTCGTTCGTGATCGCCGTCAGCGCCGTCTTGCCGCTCTGGAGGAGCTTGTTCTGATCGTCCTGCGTCAGCGGCTCAATGAAGTTCTCGATGCCTGCCGGTCGCTGGAGCTCATAGTCCGCGACGGGGGTCGTTCCCCACTCGACCGTCACGTTGACGCCACGCACCATACCGAGGAAGCGGACGAGCAGCGAGCCCGTCTCACTATCCCAAGCGCTGAACGTTTCAACGACGATATTGCCCTTGTAGTTGCAAGCAGTGATCTTCTGCGGATACAGTCCCTTGGGCGCCATGATACGGCTGGCAACCGTTGCATTGGCGGGGCTGACAACGTTGTACTTGGTCACACTCGGGCTCTCCTCATTAACGGTCAGAACACCGCCCGAGAACGCCACGCGAGGTGCATCGGTCACGGCAAAGTCGGTGATATCGTACAGAAGCGCGGGGGTATTGGGCTCAAGGACGTAATGCGTATGAATGCCGAGCTGCGTGTCGAACAAATTGAGGTACTTACCCGTCAGCACGTTCTTCTGGTCGATCGAGTAGGCAGCGACGACGTTGCCTCTCTTGGACCACATCAGCGAGGTGGCATCATACTCATACTCGGTATACTTGCAGGCGTACTCCGCCAGCTTGCGCATCGCCTCGGTACCACCATTGGTCTCGGCAAACAGCGCGGCAGGCAGGCTGACCGCGATCAGATGACCGTCGCCGATCTCCTCGTCGATACCGACGATGTGACCGCCAAGGTCGAGAATGGCGTTGACGTCACCCTCAAAGGCGGAATAGAAGTTATTGTATGCATTTGTGCAAGTGAGCGCCTCGATCGCCACCTGCTTACCCTTACCCAGCCAATCAAGGTTGGTATCGCCGCTTAACGTGGCATCCTTCACCGTGATGTCAAGGCCAAGAATATTAAAGAGTGCCTGCAGCGGCGTGTTGCTCGAGCTCCACCAAGCGTTCTCCATCTTGTCATAGGCATCGTGACCGCCCACGTAGAGGCAGACACCGCCCTGCTCGATCCACGCGGCGATCGCCTCGCAGACGCTCTCCTCCATCGGCTTCTGGCCGTCAAAGGTGAGCAGCAGCAAATTGATACCCTCAAGATCCTCGGGCGACTTGATGTTCTCCATCGCCGTGATCGTCAGCGGGATGCCGTCGGTCAGAAGAGGCAAGGTCACACCGAGCATACTGTCATTGGACGAGGGCGCCCAAGAGGAATTATTGAGCAATGCATAGGACACCGTATCCGACATCACGTAGCTGATACCGGGCGTACCTGCGCTCTGCAATGCTTGCTTGCCCGATGCCTCGGTCTGTGCCGCCATAACGGACAGCTGAACCGCGCGGTAGTCCTGCGTAGCGGCCTCAAACGAACGTGCGGGCCATACGACGACCTGATAGCGGTTGATGAGCGGCTGCATCATCTGCGCGACGATGGTATCGAAATACATCGGATGGTAATCCTGCTCGGTGCGGCCGTTCTTACCGACGCCGTCACCGACGGGGTCTGCCAGCGTGAAGAGATCAAGGTCACCCACGCTATCGACATAGGACGCGTAGCCGAGGTAACCGCCCAAGAAGCGGTTCACAAACTCCTTACCGTCCTGCGTCAGTCTGGCACCCGAGGTATCCGACCAGGTCTGACCGATGATACCGTCGAACAGCCCCGTTGCAAGATACTGGTTGGTACCCGTCACGATACCAGCCACACCGCTGGTGATATAGGTCGAGTTGACCACGTTATAGCTGGGCGCCGAGTGCGTTGCCATATACACCTTGGTCTCGGGCGACTTTTCCTTGATGCGTGTGATGAGCGTCTCCATCATGGTGGTGAGCAGATGCACCTTGAGCTGCTGAGACTTGTACATCGCCTCGGGAGAGGAGGTCTGATCGACCCACGGCTCGCCGTAGTACTTCTGCCACTCGCGCTTGAAGCACTCGGAGTAGCCCGAAGCCTTCCAGATATCGGGCTCCTCAAAAACGATGGTCTTGAGATCTGCCGTATCCAGCGCGAGCTCGACCATCTCCCAAACGTACTCCGTCCACTCCTCATTGGGCATCAGATAGTGGGTGGTACCCGAGTGAAGGATATAATTACCGTTTCTATCCTTCATCGCCTGATCCATACGCGAGGGATCCGCCGACATATAGCCGTGGAGTGCGTTGGTACGGTTGATGATGGTCATCATATGGAGCTCATACTTGTCGTCGACCTTTCCCCAAGATTTGACGATACGCTCCACGCTCTCCATATTTCCGCAGTACGCCATGACAGCCTCGGTCGGCAGTGCCTGCGTCTCGGCATATTCGGAGTTGGTTTGGAAGGTCGTGATCGCGCCCTCCAGATTCATCGCCTCATAGCTCGTCATATACTTGTTGACGACCTCCACAAGGCCCTGCGGGATGCGCCCCAGCTCCTCCGTGTTCTCGTGGAGAGCCGTTCCCTTTTCGACCGTGATCTCACGGTCCGAGGGGACGCTGGGCAGATGCGACAGGTCGGGCTCCTCCGGCTCCTCGGGGGTCGAGGGGGCTTCCGGTTCGTCTGGCTCGCTCGGCGTGTCCGGCTGGCTCGGTTCAATCGGTGTTTGACAACCGACCAGAGCGAGCAGCGGCAGCACAGCCAGGAAGCAAGCGAGCAGCAGTGATAGGATTCGTTTCATCGTGTTTTCCTTTCTTTTCATATCGTTTTCTTGCTGATATACGTACCGCATCTGTTCGGTGCGGCATTCTTACATATATGCTATATTATACCATAAATCAGGCAGTTCTCGCAATCGGCAACTATGCCAAACCCCCCACCACTTTTTTGGTTAAATTGACGACAGCGATCGCTTTTTACCCAATTATAGCATACCGTCCTCGCGCTGTCAACAGCGTGGGAAAGTTGGATAAAAACTTTTGGTTTTTGGGCAAAAAAACTACTATTTTGCGTAAAGAAAAAAGCCACGGATCGCCGCGGCTTCTTTCTTGCTTGATTATGATTGATAATAGATTGCGAAATGCTCCAACAGTCCGCCATAGCCGCCCTTGTTTTCGCTGCCGCCGAGGCGAATGTAAAGCACATCACCGCCGTTGGCATAGATCGAGGTATCGATGACGACCGCGTGGCGGAAGTAAGTATCCTTGGTACGAGTACCTACAACATTGAGATAGTCCTGCACAGTCTCATATTTAACATCATCAGTCGAGAGCTGTAGACAATAGTTCTGTCCGATCGCCATCACCAGCACCGCATTTTTGTAGTGCGTCAGATCGATGCGGTAGACGACCTCTCGACCGTGGTCGCAGTACAGACCGACCTTGGGATTGACCATCGAGGTGTTTCTGACCTCGAAGCCCGTCACGTCGTCGGGCGCGTCACCGCTGATGCGGTAGGTCTCTCGCTGATACGAGGCGTACATCTCGTCGTAATCGGCAAGATAGGCCTCGTTCACCACCTGCCCCGTCACGTCGGTCACGGGCAGATAGTGGTCGGTCGAGGGCTTGGGAGGCGCGGGGGGAGCGGGCTCGGGTGTCGTCGCTGCGACAGAGCCCGTCGCCTCGCCGTCGCCCGTATGGTAGAGCGTGAGCTGCGACAGCACGGGACCGTAGCCGTCCGCCGCGTCAGGATCTGCCACGCGGATGTACATCCGATCCGCGCCGCTGATCCATTGATCCGCCACAACACCGACGACGGACGCGCCGCCCTTGTAGCCGACCTTCTGACCGAGCGCAATCTCGCTATTACGCACCGTGATCCATCCCATACCGTCGTGCGAGACCTGGATCAGATAGTTCTGACAAACATCCAGCACAGCAACGGCATTTGGGTAGGTTGTCAGATCGAAGCAGTAAACGATCTCCTTGGCGCGGTCGCACGTTTTGCCGATCTTGGCATCCGAGGGCACCGAGGTGTCGACCAGGATAAACTCGCCATCGGGATCCGCATCCTCCTGCCCCGCGATCATCGCCCACTTGACCCAATAGTCCTCTGTGCGGTAGGGGGTCTCGTCGAAGCGATCCGTTGCATAGTCCTCAACGGGCGTCTCGGGACGCTCGACGGCGCGGAAATACAGGTCGAGCTGTATGATACAGCCGCCCCAATTGCCGCCGTCCGCGCAAGCGAGACGAACGTACATCGCGTCAGCGCCCTGCGCGTATTTGGCGGAATCGACCGCTACCGTA
>JAGBTR010000107.1 GCA_017631215.1 Clostridia bacterium
CCTGTCCATCCGTCGCAATTGCTATCCTCTGCAGAACTTCAACGCTGAGGAGACCTCGGTGCTGGTCAACAGATTGCGCTTCGGCGAGAACGACAATATCGTCGGCTTCGATATCGCGTGGGAGCCCCGTATCGGTAACTACGACGGTAACTGGTCGCCCAGCAACAAAAACGTCGGCTACTTCATCGGCCGCCAGGCTTGGGATGACGATTGGACCGAGTGGGTCAAGACCCAGTATGGCAGCATCGCACACGCCAAGGAGCTGTGGGGCTGTGAGGTTCAGTACACCAGCCAGGGTAACCTGCTTGTGACGGACGCTATGCTTGATGATATGTCGGGCAAGTACACCAAGATGATCAATGCTTACTACCGCTTCGTGGACGATCAGGTCGCTAAGGAAATGATCGACGAGATCCTGCTGATGCAGGAGTGGGCACCCAACAGTCTGTTCACCTACCGTATGTCTATGTCGGGTAGCGGCTACCGCTCGGGCAGCTATATGCCTTCCACCTTCTGCTTCGACTTCCAGAGCCTTGCTTCCACGCTGGCTTATATGGAGCCCGAGGGATACGCACTGAGCGACACGCCTCACCAGGCACTGCAGATCCCGATCGCCAACGCATATGCCCGTTACGTCAATCCCAATGCGCCCGTCGTCTGGAAGGAGTTCGGTCGCCACATCTGGGATAAGGCCAGAACGGATTGTAACTTCGATCAGGCTGAAGGTCTGATGGCCTCGTCCGAGAACTACTATGCATACACGCTTGAGTACTGCCTGAACTCCTACACCTCGGGTATGTACTGCTGGTTCTATGCGGGCGGCTTCCGTATCGGTGAGGATTCCGACTACGGTATCATCAATCCCGACGGCTCTGACCGTCCGATGACCAAGCTTCTCCGCGAGTATGCGCCCAAGTTCATCAACCAGGGCGAGCGTCCCGAGGCAGAGGTGCTGATCGAGGTCGAGCGTGACAATCAGCTCGGCGGTATGTTCGGTATTTACAACGCTACCAAGGACGAGGCTCGCGCGGCCTTCGACGCCGGCAAGTATTTCGACTTTGTCGATGCCAACCAGTCCGAGGCCTTTGAGAAGGTCTACGCTGACGATGTTATGGATGCCGCTGTCGGCGGTACCAAGGCTGAGGGTCTGTACCCGCTCCGCTACGTCAACGGTATGGTCAAGCAGGTCAACGTTGTCGAAAAGAACGGCAAGACCTACGCCGAGATCATGGTCTGCAACACCAAGCAGTCCACCTGGCGCGCAGGCACCGTATCGCTGGTTTCTGTGGATACCAGTGAGATCGATATCGACTACACCTTCAATCAGGACGTCGACTACCTTGAGAACGTAACCTTTGAGGTTGAGATCTCGGGTAAGGGCGCGCTGGATCTCCGCTTCGAAATCGAGGGCGTTGAGTTCGGCCCGCTGTACACAACGACGATTCAGTAATCTCATAGACACCATGGGACCGTCACATCCGTGGCGGTCCCTTTATCACTCATCAACTGTGATATTCGCAATGTTATATGAAATGTGAGCAATGGATTTCGACTATTCTTTTTGATATAATCAAAGTATATATATATTAGTATATGGGAGGATAATCTTGATGAAAAAGCATTTCACTCTTATGCTTGTCTGTCTGCTCGCTATGCTGATGCTCTGCAATATGCTTGCCTGCACGCCCGACACGCCCCCTGTTGACCCCCCCGATGATCCGGTCGTGGATGATCCCACGCAGCCGTCCACCCCGTCGACCGATGAAGACGTGGTGCTGATTGCCAACGGTACAAGCGAATACCGTATCGTAATCAGTGACGTCGCATCCTCGGCGACCAAGGCGCTGGCTCAGTCCCTGCGCCGTGCCATCGAAGTCGTCACAGGTGTCAAGCCTGCGCTGGTCAACGACTGGGAGAATTACGATAACAATGATGCCATTAAGGAGATCCTTGTCGGTGATACCAACCGCGAGGCATCCGATGCGCTGAAGGCTCAACTGGGCAACACCGACTACGGCATCGCCGTAATGGGAAACAAGATCGTTCTCGGCGGTAACAGCACCACGCTGGAATTTGCGGTCTCTACCTTCCTTTCTACCTATTTTGGGTATCAGGACGAAAACAATTTTGTAGCCAAGACGACGGTCGAGCTGCCGAATGATCTCCAAACGATCAAGTCCATCTACGGCGACCGAGAGGTTGTTTTGTATGTGACCAAAGAGAGCCTGAGCTACGTTGACGATCTGCAGGCCGCATTGAAAAACGAGTGGAGAACCCTCAAGGTCGCAACGTTGGACACGCCCGTCGACGAGGTGTTTAATGCTCAGAAGTCGCGACTGGTCATCGTCGCCGGTGTGGATACGATTCCTGCCATTGCAAAGCCCGCTCTTACGTCCTATCTGAATAACGACGGTCGCGTACTGATGCTGGGCGGTCCTGCCTTTGAAAATCTGCTTTATGAGTATGACGGAGAGTGGTACAACGCCGCCAATTACGGTGAGGCAGTTCTCCTCTCGCTGGATGAAGATTGTCAGGAGATCCTTCTTGACACGTGGTCCAAAACCCTGACCAACGACCTCAAGCCCTCCAGTGACAACAATACTGCCGTGGTCAAGACGATCGGCAACTACGGTCTGGCGGGAAGCTCGCGTCAGCTCTTCTATGAGGTCAAAAATCTGTCGAACTGGTCAACGTCTGATCTCCGCGTAAACGTCACGCTGGAGGACGCCAACCTGATTTCCTTCTACGCCAAGCCCGGCGACGATCACACCGAGGGCTTCTCGTTTGAGGTCGAGGAAAGCAACGGCGCGCGCTGGTTTGCCGTTGTGCCCTTCTCGAGCGACGATTGGACGCTCTACACCTATCTGCCCTCCGATTTCACCTGGTACAAGTCCAGCCCCTCGCCGCGCGGCAGTGAGCCCAATCTCTCCGATATCACCAAAATTCGTATCGGTTGGGCTGCCAGCCACTCCAAGTTCACTACGGGACATCATAGCTTCTATATGTCCGATATGACGCTGTCTTATCTCGAGTCCGAGATGACCTCTACCGAAAACGTCGACTTTGAGCTGAACGGTGTTGCTCCTCTGTATGAGCAGTACCCTATCACCAACGGCGCCAATGTCATCACCGAGAAATCTCAGCTGTTTGTGACCGAGCGTGATTACGTGCTGCCCCAGACGCTCGTTTCCTGTCATCCCGGTGCATCGGGCATCGGCTACGGAAACGATACAAGGAGCCGCTTCATCCCCCTGCTCCGCGTGACCGATGCCAAGGGCTTGCATTCGGGCTATGCCGCGTGGATCGAACTCTACGCCTCGACGGCCAACAGTAACGGCGATATGGAAAGCTCGATGGTCGGCTATTTCGGAGCTGCCAGTGAAGACTTCTACAATGCGGACGGCATCGCGGCTGTCGTTGAGACGGCCGTCGCTATGACGCGTAACGTATTCCTTGTGGACGGCGGTGCCAAGGAGCATACCTACGTCGCAGCCGACACAGACAACATCGTTGCAGGCGCAAAATTTGTTACCCTGCCCGGCTTTTCCAACACCGCCGAACAGGTCAGCGTTCAGGTAACGCTGTACGACGGCAACCGCTCTCTGGCCACCTATTCCACGGCGGATTTCTCGACGCTCAAGCTGAACAATTCGATCCAGGCCATTCAGGGCTCGTACGATCTCAAAAACGGTAAGCCCGATCGCGCCGTTGCTACCCTTTCGATTGGAAAAGAAGTGGTTGACCGCATTGAGCAGGATATTCACTTCTGGGAGGCCAAGCCCGAAAGCGAGCGCAACTACATTTATACCGAGGACGGTTATTTCAAGCGCGACGGCGAGATCATCAACTTCTTCGGTGTCAACTATTCCCCCTCCTATAATGCCGCAAAATCCGGTGGATACCTTTATGATCCCACCGTCGTCTATCAAGATCTGCTCCGCATCAAGGATCTGGGCATGAATGCCATCTCGTTGTGGGCTGATATCGACACCGTTGCAGTCAATAATGACTTGCTGGACATCCTGCGCATCTGTGAGGAGCTGGAGATTTACGTCGACCTTTCCATCCGCGGATACGCCTATCCTCTCAAGAATTTCGATGCTGCAAGGTCGGAGACGCTGATCCAGCGCCTGCACTTCCACGAAAACGACATCATTTATGCTTATGATATCTCTTGGGAGCATCGAATCGGTAACTATGACGGTAACTGGGCACCCAACGATCACCACGGCCCCGGCTACTTCATCGGTCGCCAGGCTTGGGACGATGATTTCACCGCATGGGTTAAGGTACAGTACGGCTCTATTGAGGCCGCTGAGGCTGCTTGGGGTGTCAAGCTCAGCCGCACGGCCAAGGGCGAGCTGCTGGTAACCGATGCGATGCTGGACGACACGTCGAAAAAGTATCAGAAGGCCATTGCCGCCTACTACCGCTTCATCGATGACATCGTCTGCATCCAGATGCAGGAAAATCTGGCAACGCTGGAGTCTCTTGCACCCAACCAGCTCATCTCCTTCCGTATGTCTATGTCGGGTAGTGCTCTGCGTACGGGCAACTTCAAGCCCTCCACCCACTGCTTTGACTTCCAGACGCTGGCATCCACGATGGACTTTATGCAGCCCGAAGGATATCAGCTCGGAGCTACCGATGCTCAGGCACTTCAGATCACCTTCGCGAACGCCTATGCGCGTTACGCACAGCCCGATTCCCCCGTTGTTTGGAAGGAGTTTGGCTATCACGTTTGGCCCGATCGTGTTGACGGTAACTTCTATCCCAGCGCAGACATTCAGCAGATGGCAGCCGACTATTACGAGTACGTATTCCGCTATGCGTTGACCGCACACTCCTCGGGTATGTTCTGCTGGTATTCGATAAGCGGATACCGCATCGACGAGGATTCGGACTACGGTATCTACAATCCCGACGGCTCCGACCGTCCGCTGACCGCGATCATCCGCGAGTATGCACCCAAGTTCCTCGCGCAGGGCGAGAGACAGAACGAGGTGCTCATCGAGATCGAAAAGGATGATTATGTCGGCGGTATCTACGGTATGTTTGACGAGATCAAGGATGAGCTGGCAACGGCACACGCCGCAAACAAGCTCGTCACTCTGGTCAATGCCAAGCAGAACGGTGACGGCAAGTACGCCTACGCCGATACGCTGGTCGACTATGCGGTTGGCGATGCCAAGCCGACGACCGGCACCTATCCCCTTCGCTATGTCAACGGTGTCGTGAAGAGTGTAACGACCTATACCGAGGGCGGTAAGACCTACGCCGATATCACCGTTTGCAACACCAAGCAGAGTATCTGGCGCGCAGGCACCGTCAAGCTGGTCTCGTATGAGACGAGCGACGTCGCTGTCGACTACCTCATCGAGGATGAGGTCGGTTATCTGGAGGACGACACGCTGACGATTCCGATCACGGGCAAGGGCGCACTTGATCTCCGCCTTGAGATCAACGGTGTTCAGTTCGGTCCTCTGCACACCACCAACGTTCGATAAAAAAACCAACGGTGGGCTGTCACTTTACGTGGCAGTCCACCTTCTTTTTTTCGATACAAATTGCCGTTTTTTGCACTGCAGTTGCGCGTTTTTAACTTGACAAACATTCGAGCATATGATAGAATGAAAATGATAGTATTCGTTCGTGTATAGCAAAAAACGCCTATACATCATCAGAAAGGATTGGTTACTATGAGAAGACACTTGTTTCGATGCTTGATGTTTATTCTAACGTCGATTCTTTTGATTGGTCTGTGTGCCTGCCAAAAGCCCGACCCTTCACAGCCGAGCGACCCACTTCCCCCCTCGGAAGATGATCCGTCGATCGACGATCCGCCCGCCACGGAAGATCTGATCACGCTGGTAGCGGACGGTGTGAGTGAATATCGCATTACATACAGCGATTTTGCCAATGATTACGTCAAGTCCGAGGTTATCAGGCTTCGCAATGCGATTGAAACGGTCACCGGTGTCAAGCTCACTGTCGTGACCGACTGGGAGGATCAAGCCAACAATGATGACATTAAGGAGATTCTGGTCGGCAAGACCAACCGTGCTGCCTCTACCGATCTCGCCAAGAAGCTCGGCGACAGCGAATACGGTGTTGCCATCTCGGGAAACAAGATCTCTCTGGGCGGCAGCCAAACCTCGCTTTCCAAGGCGGTTACGGCCTTCCTTGCCACCTATCTCGGTTATCAGAACGCAGAAACGTTCGACACCAAAGCTACGGTAACCCTACCCAAGGAGGTGCTCTCCGTGCAATCCATATACAGCGATAGAACCGTTGCATTGTACATAACCAATCAAGATCTTCGTTACGTGGATGCACTCGCAAAATCCTTGAGGGACGCGTTCGGTAACGTTACCGTTGCCTCCTTGAATACACCGCCCTCGGAAATTTTTGATGCCAATACGCACCATCTTGTTGTTGTAGCCGGCGTCAATACGATCCCCGCCTCCTTCACAAGCAAGCTGCAAGGCTATCTGGAGAATGGCGGTCGCGTGCTGATGCTGGGAGGCCCCGCCTTTAAAACGACGCTCTATGAATATCAGGGCGAGTGGTTCGATTTCAACGATTACATAGAAACCCTCATCAAAGACCTTGAGGAGGACGAGCAGCAGGTCATTATGGACACGTTTTCGTCTTCATTGATCAATCGTTTTGCCTTCTCATCCGATAACAATACGCCAAGCAAAACCCAGCTCGGCAACTATGGGCTCAAGGGTAGCTCCCGCCAGTTCTTCCACGAGGTCGAGAATCTTTCCAGCTGGGCTACGCTGGCACTGGGTGTCAAGGTCGATATGAAGGACGCCAACGTCATTTCCTTCTACGCAAAGCCCGGTGACGATCATACCGACAGCTTTACCCTCGAGGTTGAGGAGAGCAACGGCTCACGCTGGTATACGGCAGTTCCCTTCATCGGTGACGATTGGGAGCACTACGCCTACCTTGCCTCCGACTTTACCTGGTTCGACACCAGCACCAGTACGCCCGCTCGCGGTGCGACGCCCGACTTATCCGACATTACAAAAATCCGCATCGGCTTTGCTGACAGCCACGCCCGAACCACGGACGGTCATCACAGCTATTACGTCTCCGACATTAAGGTTTCGAAGTTGGATACGGATCTGATCGATATCATGGACAACAACAGACTGGTTCTGGACGGTGTCTCGCCGCTCTATGAGCAATATCCCATCACCAACGGTGCCAACATCGTCACGGACGCCAATCAGGTAATCGTTACCGAGCGCGATTACGTGCTTCCGAGTGAGATCATTTCGCGTCACCCCGGTCTGACGGGCATCGGTTACGACAAGGACACCCGCATCCGCTTCATTCCCCTGCTCCGCGTGACCGATGAAAAGGGTCTGCACTCGGGCTATGCCGCGTGGATCGACCTTTATGCAACGCATACGAATCACAACAGCAAGCAAGAGGGCTCGATGGTCGGCTACTTCAGCGCTGTCAGCGAGGACTTCTACAACGCAGACGGTATCGCGGCTGTCACAGAGGCAGCGGTAGCGATGACGCGCAACGTTTTTCTTGTGGACGGCGGTACGACCGAATACACCTACCTTGCCTCTGACAAGGAGGATATCGTTGCAGGTCTGAAATACGTCACGCTCAAGGGTCAATCGCCCAAGGGTAATCTGATCGCCACGGTCGCGCTCTACAAGGGCGACAAGGTTCTGGCCGAATATTCCTCTGAAAAGATCGATATGCTCGATCTGAAGAATTCGATCAAAGCGCTTCAGGGCTCCTACGCACGAAACGGCGAGGATCCCGACCGCGTGGTTGCTACGCTGACGCTGGACGGTGAGGTCATCGACCGTCTCGAGCACGACGTCCATTTCTGGTCGCCCAAGCCGCTCGAGGAGCGCAAGTACATTTACATCGAGGACGGCTACTTCAAGCGCGACGGTGAGATCATCTCCTTCTTCGGTGTCAACTATATGCCCTCCTATGCGGCGGCACGCCCCGAAAATGACAACAACTTCTACTCGTCTACCACCTACCAGAGTCTGACTGCGAACGGCGCATACGACCCGACCGTGATCCATTATGATCTGGCTCGCATCAAGGACATCGGTATGAATGCCGTTGCGCTTTGGGGAGAGATTCAGTACCTCAAGGAATGCAACAACGTACTCGACCTCGCTCGTATTTGCGAGGAGCTGGGTCTTTACGTTGACCTTTCCATCCGCCCGACGGCATATCCTCTTCAGAAATACAGCGAGTCGGACGTAGAGACGCTCATCCATCGTCTGCAGTTCCACGAAAACGACAACATCATCGCCTTTGATATCGCTTGGGAGCCCCGTATCGGTAACTATGACGGAAGCTGGACTCCCGGACATAAATACGGTCCGCACTACTTTATCGGTCGCGACCACTGGGACGATGAGTTCACGGCTTGGACGGCACTGCAATACGGCTCGATCGAGGCCGCCGAGCAGGCTTGGGGCGTCAAGCTTGAGCGAAACGCGAAGGGTGACCTGCTTCTGTCGGATGCAATGCTGGATGATACGACGGGAAAATATCAGAAGGCTGTTGCCGCCTACTATCGCTTTATTGATGATATCGTCAGCGCGCAGATGCAAGAAAAAATGCTGCATATGGAGCCGCTCGCTCCCAATCAGCTTATCTCGTTCCGTATGTCGATGTCGGGTAGTGCCTACCGCACGAGCAGCTTTTTGCCCTCGACGCATTGCTTCGACTTCCAGTCGCTCGCAACGACTATGGACTTTATGGAGCCCGAGGGATATCAGCTCGGTACGTCCGAGATTCAGGCACTGCAGATCATGTTCGCCAACGCCTACGCACGCTATACCAAGCCCGATGCGCCCGTGGTCTGGAAGGAATACGGTCGCCACGTATGGCCCGGTCACGATGACGCCAACTTCGCACCCAGCGAGGTTCTTCTGCAGACGCAGGCCGACTATTACCGCTATGCACTGGAGTATGCACTGAACTCCTACACGTCGGGTATGTTCTGCTGGACGAGCTACGGCGGCTATCGTACCGATGAGAAGTCGGATTACGGTATCTTCAATCCCGATGGCTCCGACCGCCCCGCTACGCTGCTGATGCGCGAGTATGCACCCAAGATCATTGGTCAGGGCGAGAGACAGAACGAGGTATTCATCGCGCTTGAAAGAGATGATCACGTTGGCGGTATCTTCGGTATGTTCGACGCGGTCAAGGATGAGCTTGCGGCCGCATTTGCCGCGGGAAAGACGGTCACCTTCATCAACGCGACGCAGCATGAAAACGGTGATCACGCCTACGCGGACACGTTGCTTGACTACGCGATCGCAGATGCCAAGCCTGAAAACGGCACCTACCCGCTCCGTTACGTCAACGGTATGATCAAGGACTTCCGTGTCGTCAGCGAGGACGGCAAGACATACGCCGAGGTCACGGTCTGCAATACCAAGCAGTCGATCTGGCGCGCAGGCACCGTCTCGGTCGTGTCGACCGCTGAGAGCGACATTGCCGTCGATTGCACGATCGATGCAGAGGTCGGTTATCTGGAGAACACGACGGTCAAGCTCGAGATCTCCGGCAAGGGCGACGTTGCTCTGCGCTTTGAGATCAACGGTATACCTTTCGGTCCGCTCTATACCGCAACGGTAAAATAATCACACAAGGACACCCCTTCCCAAGGGGTGTCCTTTTCCTCTGTCAATCTAAACAAAGAAGGTATTCAAATTTTGTCACAGTTGCCAATTGCCAACAACGCTTGAAAAATGATATAATATGATATCTATTTTTGCTTGATGGATATTAACGAAAGGAAATGAAAAAGTATGAGAAAAATTCTTACTTTGATGCTGGTATGTCTGCTCGTCGCACTGCCCGCGCTCGGTCTTGTCGGCTGTAACGACACGCCAAGCGTCCCCGACACGCCCGACGCACCGGATACGCCGAGCAATCCTGATCAACCAAACGATCCGACGGACACGCCGAATGATCCGACGGAACCGAGCGACGGTATCGTTCTGGTCGCAGACGGTGTAACACAGTATCGCATCGTTCGCAGTGACTTTGCCAAGGACGACGTCAAGAGTCTGGCAACGGCCATTCGCAAGGCGATCGAGACAGTCACAGGTGTCAAGCTCGCGCTCGTCACCGACTACGAGGACGAAAACAATAACGCTGACATCAAGGAGATTCTGGTCGGCAAGACCAACCGTGCAGAGACATCGACCTTCAGCGCCAAGCTGAGTGGCACGGAGTACGGATATGAGGTGATCGGCAACAAGATCGTTATCGCCGGTGGCTCAAATGCGTTGCTCAGCTTTGCCGTAGCCTCTTTTTTGCAGAATTGTGTGGGCTACACCTCGGAGGATCAATTTACTATGAATAAGAATCTTATCCTTCCAAAAAATCTTTCCGTTATCAAGAGTAACGATCACTCGCGCGACGTAGTGCTTTACACTGCCAAGAGCGACGTTCCCTACCTGGATGCCCTGCAGAAATCGCTCGAGCCGGTCGTCTCATCGCTCACGCTCAAGACGCAACACGACGCCCCTGCTTCTGTCTTTAACGCGCAGCAGTACGGTCTTGTACTGGTTGCCGGTGCTGACACCTTCCCAAGGGCTGCGCTGAATGCCATCTCGGGCTATCTCAACGCAGGTGGACGTGTCCTTTTCCTGGGCGGTCCGACCTTCTATGATCTTGTCACCTTCTACAACGTGGGCGGCGAGCTGATGACGCATGATGAGTACGCGCAGTTCCTTTACGACGCGCTTGACCCCGATGACGCCAGTGTTTTGCTTAACACCACCCTTCCCGGTATGACGGGAAGCCTGACACGCGCTACGCAAGACTACAACGCCCCTTACCGCTGGTCCGTCGGTAACTATGGGCTCAAAGGCTCGTCGAATCAGTTCTACCACGAGGCGGGTGTCTCGCCGACCAACACGTGGGATATGTTGTCCGTCAATGTCAGCGTCAAGCGCAATGACAACAATCTTCTGCTCGTCGACGCCAAGCCCGGCAACGAGGATACCGATCATGTCACCATCGAGCTCAAGGAGAGTGACGGTACTCGCTGGTATGCCAATATCATATTCGAAAGCAACGATTGGCAGACCTATATGCTGACCGCAAAGGATTTCACCTATTTCCAAGGCGGCACCAAGAAGGACTCGATCAAATTCGATAACGTCAATCATATGCAGATCGGATACGCGACCTCCTTCTACGAAATCGGCAACAAGCAATACGCTTACTATATGTCGCTTCCGTCGCTCTATCACGTCGACGGGCTTGCGACTGCGGAGGGTGGCGAGCCCTTCAAGATGGACACCATCTCGCCGCTTTACGAGCAATATCCCATCACCAACGCCGCCAACTTGATCGTGGAGCACGAGCAGGTCTTCATCTCGGAGCGTAATTACGTCGTCCCCGAGGAGCTGTTCTCCTGCCATCCCGGTCGTCAGGGCAACGGCTTTGACAAGAAAAGCGAGTCACGCTTCATCCCCTTGCTCCGCGTGACCGATGAAAAGGGTCTCCACTCGGGATACGCCGCGTGGATCCAGCTGTTCAGCAGCAGCAACAGTGCCAACGGTGCGCTTGAGGGCACGATGGTCGGCTGCTTCAGTGCCTCCTCCTACGATTTTTACAACGCAGACGGCATCGCCGCCATCACCGAGGCGGTCACCGCAATGACGCGCAATTCCTTTATTGTGGACGGCGGTACGACCGAATATCTCTACGTCGAGGAAGCAACCGATGACATCATCTACGGTGCAAATTACATCACGCTCAACGGTGGAAGCACCGCCAATATGACGCTCAACGTCTCGCTCTACCGCGGCGATGAATGTATCGAAAAATTCGACGCAAATCTCAATAGTGCCGTCGCTTCCACGAGCGGCGTCAGAACGCTGCAGAATCGCTACGATCTCTCAAACGGCAAGCCCGATCGCGCGGTCGCTACCATAACGCTTGACGGCAAGGTCATCGATCGCGTCGAGCACGCCATCCGCTTCTGGTCGCCCAAGCCGCTCGCGGAGCGCTCCTATGTATACGTAGAGGACGGATACTTCAAGCGCGACGGCAAGATCGTCAATCTCTTCGGTGTCAACTATCTTCCCTCTTACAACGTTGCCAACTACCCCGAGGAGAATGTCAGCGGCTCGTATTACAACCAATACTGTGCCGATCCCGCCTATGATCCCGAGGTCATCGCTTACGATCTCGCCCGCATCAAGGATCTGGGTATGAACGCCATCTCCTTCTCGTGCAATGGCACGACCAATAATCTCCTTGACCTCATCCTCCAATGTGAGGAGCTGGGGATTTATGTCGATCTGTCCATCAACGGTCGCGGCGCATATCCCCTCAGTGGCTTTGGTCTTGAGTCGGCAACCAACGTACTCACGACAAGATATCTGGATCAGATCGACACCATCGTAGCCTACGATATCGCTTGGGAGCCTCGCATCGGTGCATACGACGACAACAGCGGCACCCGCACGGGACGCAAGCAGTGGGATGACGACTTTACCGCTTGGGTCAAGGTGCAGTACGGCTCGATCGAGGCCGCGGAGACGGCTTGGGGCACCAAGGCTGACCGCACAGCCTCGGGCGATCTGCTCGTGACCGACGATATGCTCAACGCTACGAGCGACAAGTACCAAAAGCTCGTTGCGGCTTATTACCGCTTCATTGACGATCAGATCTCGACCGAAATGACCAAGATCATTGATCTGCAAAAGGCAATCCCCAACCAGCTGTTCAGCTTCCGTATGTCGATGTCGGGTAGTGCCCTGCGCACCTCCAGCTTCCGTCCCTCGACACATTGCTTCGACTTCCAGAGCCTTGCGTCGAGTATGGCGTTTATGCAGCCCGAGGGCTACCAGTTGACCGCTAACACGGGCAACATCACCGATGAGACCGCGCTGCAGATCGAGTTTGTCAATGCATACGCACGCTACACGCAGCCCGACGCTCCCGTCGTTTGGAAGGAGTTTGGTAAGTCCGTTTGGGCAGGTGGCGAGCGCGGCAACTTCTTTGCCAAGGAAGCACAGCAGATCTCTGCTGAAGCCTACTACCGTGCCGTGATGGAGCACTGCTATGAGAGCTACACGTCGGGTATGTTCTGCTGGTACTTCAGCGGTGGCTACCGCATTGCCGAGAAGTCGGATTACGGTATCCTTAATCCCGATGGCTCTGACCGTCCCTTGACCGCTCTTCTGCGTGAGTATGCTCCCAAGTTCATCAATCAGGGTGAGCGCAAGGATGCCGACACCGTCTATATCGCCGTGGAGCGTGACGATCACGTCGGTGGTATCTTCGGTATGTTCGCATCCGTCAAGAGCGAGCTGGCCAAGGCCTTTAAGGCGGGCAAGTCTGTGACCTTCATCAACGCGTCGCAGGACGAGCTCGGAGGCTATGCTTACGCCGATGAGGTCTGCACCGAATCGGTCGGTAACACCGAAAAGACGGGCATCTACCCGCTCCGCTACGTCAACGGTCTGGTCAAGGGCGTTGAAACGTACTCCGAGGGCGGCAAGACCTACGCCAGCGTAACGGTTTGTAACACGAAGCAATCCGTCTGGCGTGCGGGCACCGTCAAGCTGATCTCTTACGACACGAGCGCGATCGCAGTCGATCACCTCATCGAGGAGGAGGTCGGTTATATGGAGAACGTCACGCTGACCATCCCGATCTCGGGCAACGGTAAGCTGGATCTCCGCTTTGAGATCAACGGCATCGAGTTCGGTCCGCTCTTCTCTACCACCGTTCGCTGATTCTTCAAAGACCATCGCCCACACCCGGGCGGTGGTCTTTTTTATATCGACGTCACCTCAGCATTTCTCTTGTCGCTTTAACCAAAAACGCGGATCGTTTTTCGTCAAAATGCCCACTTCAATTTCGTTGACACTCATATGTAAATATGGTATAATAGTATGGAGTTTTTTATAGCAAAGCTTACCTAAAAAAGAAAGGAAAAAACAGTATGAAAAAACTAATCACACTGCTTATGGTCTGTCTTTTGATCGTCCTTCCCGCGTTTACGCTGATGGGCTGTCAGGATGACCAGCCGGAAGTTCCGGTTGATCCGAGCAATCCGGATGTGGATGACCCCACGAATCCCGATCAGCCGGACACCCCCGATAC
>JAGBTR010000108.1 GCA_017631215.1 Clostridia bacterium
ATGGGCGGCTTTGGCACGTGGGATCTCTTGATGCGCGAGCCCGACTACTTCGCGGCGGGCGTGCCGATGTGCGGTGGCGCCGATCCGAATATGGCAGAGGCGCTCGTCGACGTGCCGATCTGGACGTTCCACGGCTCGGCCGACCCGACCGTTCCCGTCAGCGGTACGCGCGAGATGGCAGCGGCGCTCGAGGCGGCGGGCAGCACCGTCTTCACCTACGAGGAGATGGCGGGCGCGAGCCACGGCATCTGGGGCACGGTCGCCTCGAGAAAAGACGTGATCGAGTGGCTGTTTGAGCAGAATTTGAGTGAGAGACCATAAGAGGAGACGAATATGCGATACATCTTTTTGCGCTATCCGAACGGTCGCGCCAAGGCGGTCACGCTCAGCTACGATGACGGCTGCGCGGCGGACGTCCGTATGGCCGAGACCGTCACCAAGTACGGGCTCAAATGCACCTTTAACCTCAACGGCGACGCGCTTCACGCCCCCTCCTTCCGCATCACCGACGAGCAGGTGAGGGCGCTCATCCTCGACGCGGGGCACGAGGTCGCCGTGCACGGCTACAACCACCGCGCACCGGGTGCTGTCCGCGCGACGGCAGGCATCCGCGACGTGCTGGATTGCCGTCTGAATCTGGAAAAGCGGTTTGGTCGCATTATTCGCGGTATGGCGTATCCCGATAGCGGTATCCGTTTGTTCTCGAACGGCTCCGATCCTGAGGGCGTCAAGCGCTATCTGCGCGATCTGGGCATCGTTTACGCGCGCACGCTGGGCGGCGACAACGCCGATTTTTGTCTGCCCGAGGACTTCCTTTGCTGGATGCCGACGGCGCATCACAATAATTCGGCGCTGTTTGATATGGTCGACCGCTTCCTTGCGCTGGATTTCACCAAGATCTACTCCGCCGGCCGCTATCCGCGCCTGTTCTATCTGTGGGGACACAGCTATGAATTTGACCGCGCCGACAACTGGGACGTCATCGAGCGCTTTGGCGAGCGCATGGGCGGTCGTGACGATATCTGGTACGCGACCAACATCGAGATCTACGACTACGTCACCGCGTTCCATTCGCTTGTCTTCAGCGCGGATGAGAGCATCGTCTACAACCCCACGCTCAAGGATCTCTGGCTGGACGTAGACGGCAGATCGGTCTTCATTGCGTCGGGTGAGACGCTTCATATTCAATAACCAATGGAGGATAACACTATGCAACCCAAAATCAAAGGAGTACACCACATCGCCATCAAGGGCAAGGGAATTGAAAAATTCAACGAGCTGCTTCATTTCTATCACGACATTCTGGGCATGCCCATCGCGCGCCGCTGGGGCACGGACGAGCTTCCCGTCGTGATGGTCGACACGGGCGCGGGAATGCTTGAGCTGTTTGCCAACGCACCCGACGAGCAGACGGGCGGCGCGCTTCGCCACCTCGCCTTTGCGGTCGAGAGTGTCGACGATTGCATCGAGGCCGTCCGCGCCGAGGGCTATCAGATCACCATCGAGCCCAAGGATATGCTGCTGGGTACGGCCGATCACCCCTATCCCGTCCGTCTGGGCTTTTGCATTGGCCCTGTGGGCGAGGAGGTTGAGTTCTTCACCGAAAAATAAAACGGGCGCGCAAGCAAGCGCCTTCGGTGAGGTATACTAATCCCAAACAAACAAGAAAGGATGGAACAAACAATGCCTGTATTGCACGCAGATCAGAAAACCTTTGAGCAGCTCAAGCAGAGCGATAAGACCGTGTTGATCGACTTTTTCGCCGAGTGGTGCGGTCCCTGCCGTATGGTCGGACCCATCATCGAGGAGATCGCGAACGAGCGCGAGGATATCGTGGTCGCCAAGATCAACGTCGACGAGCAGCCCGAGCTGGCACAGCAGTTCAACGTTTACAGCATTCCCACGCTGGTCGTGATGCGCGACGGCAAGGTCGTCCGTCAGGAGACGGGCGCGCGCCCCAAGGCGCAGATCCTTGCGATGCTGTGATGGAAACCATTTATGATATGATCGTCATCGGCGGCGGTCCTGCGGGCTACACGGCGGCGCTGTACGCCGCGCGCGCGGGAATGCGTGTGCTGGTGGCCGAGAAGATGTCGGTCGGCGGTCAGATGGCGCTGACCGATATCATCGACAACTACCCCGGCTTCGAGGAGGGGATCGACGGCTTTTCGCTCGGTATGAAAATGCAGGCGAGCGCCGAGCGGTTTGGTGCTGTGACCGAATACGCCGAGGTGACGGCCATCGAGCCCGTCGGTCAGCCCAAGCGCGTCTGCACGACGGCGGGCGATTTTCTGACGCGTACGATCGTCATCGCCACGGGGGCAGACCCCAGACGCCTGGGCATCGCGGGTGAGGAGACGCTGGTCGGTCGCGGACTGCACTACTGCGCACATTGCGACGGTCGCTTCTATAAGGGCAAGACGGTCGTGGTGGTCGGCGGCGGCAACTCGGCGGCTGCCGATGCGCTTTATCTGTCAAGACTTGCCGCGCGTGTCATCGTCGTGCATCGCCGCGATACGCTCCGCGCGACCAAGATCTACCACGAGCCCCTCCTGCAAGCCGAAAACGTCGAGTTTCTTTGGAACAGCACCGTCGAGGACTATATACTGGACGGTCGCGTGGTCGGTATCAAGGTCAAGAACGTCAAAAGCGGCGAGCTGTGTGAGGTAGCGGCGGACGGCGTGTTCGTCAGCATCGGTCGCGAGCCGACGACGGCACTTTTGCGCGGTCTTGTGGTGCTGGACGAGCAGGGCTATATTGTCGCGGACGAGACGACGCGCACCAACCTCGCGGGCGTTTACGCCGTGGGCGACGTGCGCACCAAGGCGCTGCGTCAGGTCGTCACCGCCGTGGCAGACGGCGCGACCGCCGTGCATTTTGCCGAGGAATATCTGGCAAATCTATAAGAAAACAAGCAACGGCACCGCATCCGCGTTGGGTGTGTGTGCCGTTTTGCATCAAGGAGGATGCTATGACCTACGCGATCTCGGACATCCACGGCGAGTATGCGCTGTTTATGCGACTGATGGAGCATATCGGCTATTCGGACAGCGACCGACTCATCGTGTGCGGCGATTTCATCGACAAGGGGCGCGACACGGTGCGCCTTGCCAAGACGCTGTTCGCGATGCCTGAGGCGTATTGTCTGACGGGCAATCACGAGCACGCCTTTTTTCAGTTCTACCGCACGCGGATGCATTCGGCGGTGATGGACTTTGACGCCATTCTGTGGCAGCTGCAGCAGTATTTCCCTGCGGGTGGGGAGGACTTGGATTGGGAGACGGTCGACCGCCTTGTCGATCTGCCCTACTATATGGAGGAGGAGCGCTTCATCGGCGTCCACGCAGGGCTGCCGCTCACACCTGACGGCAGACTCAAGCCCCTTGGGGAGGTCACGCGCGAGGAAATGATCCACGACCGCCGCTTCAAGGACGCCTGCGTGTTGCCGCGCGAGAGCCGATGCGTGCTGTTCGGTCATACCCCCACGTCCTACGTGTGCGGCGAGCCGCGCATCCTGATCTACCCCCGCCACGGGGTCGTGCGACCGACCACCGTTGCCGATTGCGCCAAGATCCATCTGGACACGGGCGCGACCGCGAGCGGCGTGCTGGGCTGTGTTCGGCTGGACGACCTGCATACCTTCTACGTCCGCAAATGAGCGAAGAAAATCAACGGGCAACGGTATCGGAATGCTAATATGGATACCACCTCCCGTGCGGCGCAAAAAGCGGCGCTTGCTATGGCACGCAACGGCTTTGCGTTTGTGATATAAAAGCCATAAAATAAAAAATCGAAAAATTTCGCAACAACTATTGACAAATTTTTCGGGGGGGGGTATAATAGTTATGTATCTCTATAACCTCGTTATGACAAATCAGAGATAACATCTACTTAAGGAGGTCATAGTATTATGACGAAAATGTATTCAACAAAAAAAGCGTTGTTTGCAAGTGCACTTTCTCTTTTGCTTTGCTTCTCGATGCTTCTTGGGACGACGTTCGCTTGGTTTACGGATTCCGTAACCTCGGAGGGCAACA
>JAGBTR010000109.1 GCA_017631215.1 Clostridia bacterium
CTTTATGAGGTGGGAACGTGTGATAGAACGCAAGCGTACGGATGTATTGTAGCATACAACGCCGTGTTTTTCAAGGGGAAGCGTCAAATGTTTGCAAAAGGATCGCAAAAAGTTAACAAATCACTGCGGATTTTGTCGCAAAACCTCAAAGCCAAGCACCGTAGCGGCCGACGCCGTCGAAAGAGAGCCGCGGAAATCGCGTCCGTAATCGATGCGCACGGTTTCATCCGCCAAGGACAACACGGAGCGAGAGATGCCGCGCTTTTCGCCACCAATGACCAGAAGAAGAGGACGGCGCATATCCGCCGAATACAGCGAGACCGAGTCGCGAATACCGGCACAGACCACACGATAGCCGTTTTCCTTCAGAAGCGCGGCGGCTTCGGTCGGGTCGCACTGCGCCATCGGCAAAAGCTCGGACGCGCCTGCAGAGGAGCGAGCAACCACCCCCGCCGCGCTCATCCAGTTGCGCGGACAAAGAACGATACCGTCAACGCCTGCCGCATAAAGCGAGCGCAGGGCATAGCCAAAATTATAGGGATCCTCAATTCCCTCAAGCAACACAAAGAAGCCGTCAGAGCGCGACCAAACGCCGCCTTGCTGCATAGCATCACGCAGTGCGGGAATGGGGCGCTCAGAGCAAAGCGCAACGATGCCTCCGTGCGTGTTGCCGTTGGCGTACCGATCGATTTCATCGGCCGAGCAAGCCGCGATCGAGAAGCCGAGCTCACCCGATACAGCACGCAAAAAGCCCAGCTCACGCGCCTTGGAATTTTCCTTTTCTCGGTCATAATATACGCATCGGATCGTGCGTCCGCCAATTCCTGCACGAATTCCATTGATGACAGCAGAGATAGAGGTCATCCCCTCTAAGATCACGCCATCCGCGGATACAGATTCGGTTGAAATATCTTGCATACATACTCCTGTCGTGAAATTGCCGCGGCGGTTATACCGCGACGCTCATTTACATATATTATAGCAGTATACGGCAAAAAAATCAACACCCAAAACAGCAAAAGGAGTCTATATATGATGTACATTTCAACCGCGAGGGCACGGTGTGTGCTTCTGGGTACATATTTAGTAGAAAATCGGGCGACTGTACGCGCAACAGCACAGCAGTTCAAGATCAGCAAAAGCACGGTGCACAAGGATATTACCGTGTCACTGAGGCAGATCGATCCGTCGCTGTATGCGCAGGTGATGGAGGTGTTGGGGAAGAACAAGGACGAGCGCCATCTTCGCGGTGGAGAAGCCACCAAAAAGAAATATCTCACTTATCAAAAAAGAAAGGGCGAAGAAAAAAAGATTTGCTATTTTTGACTTGACGGATCAAAAAAAGTATGCTATGATAAAGCAACAAGACAAGACATAGCGCTTGTCATAGGAATCACACGAAATATGAAAGTGAGGAAATGTCTATGTACCGTTTTCCGATCGGTGTCATTATCGATTCTTTCCGTGCCGACACGCGAACCGCCATCGCCAAAGCCGCTGAGCTTGGCGCAGACGGTATCCAGATGTACAGCACGCGAGGTGAAAATTCTCCCCAGAATTTGACCGGAGAGAAGCGTCGCGAGCTGCTTGATATTGTCAAATCGCACGGTCTGCGTTTCTCGGCTCTTTGCGGTGATCTCGGTCAAGGATTTGCAAACCCCGAAAAAAATCCCGAGTTGATCGAGCAATCCAAGCGTATTCTTGACCTTGCAAAGGATCTCGAAACGGATATTGTCACCACGCACATCGGCGTCGTGCCTGCTGATCCATCGGTTGAGCGGTATGCGATCATGCAAGAGGCTTGCTTTGAGCTTTCGCGCTATGCGGACAGCATCGGCTCGCATTTCGCCATCGAGACGGGTCCCGAGAAATCGGACATTCTTAAGGCGTTTCTCGACAGCCTTGGCTCGAAGGGCGTGGCGGTCAACCTCGACCCCGCCAACCTCGTGATGGTCGCAGGAGACGATCCCGTCGTAGCAGTTCACAATCTCAAGGATTACATCGTACACACGCACGCCAAGGATGGCGTAATGTTGTACAGAACCAGCCCTGATTACGTCTACGGTGTCAGCCCGCTCCCCGAGGAGCTCAGAGACACGCCGCTCTTCCGCGAGGTGCCACTGGGCGAGGGCTCGGTCAATTTTTCGACCTACCTCGCCGCGCTGGACGAGGTTGGCTATCGAGGCTTCCTCACCATCGAGCGTGAGGTCGGCGACGATCCGACAGCGGATATCTTCAAAGCCAAGCAGCATCTGCTTGACACGATACAGGCATAAGCGAAAAAGACACGGAGAATCAAAATCTCCGTGTCTTTTTATATGAAATCAAAGCTTCTCAATTACGCCTGCCATACCGACGGCGAAGACGATCAGAACGATGATCGGCAGCACGTATCTCATATAGGGGCGCAGCCAAGCGGGAACCTTGAGACCCTTGCCGGTGTTCGCCTCGGCGACGAAGTTATCCCAGCCCCAGCCGAAGCGGTGCGTGGTGAACAAAAGGAAGACAAGCGAGCCCAGCGGCAGAAGAATGTTGGATACCAGCATATCCTCCAGATCCATAATGTTGCTGCCTGCGCCGAGCGGTTGGAATCCGCTGAGCACGTTGAAGCCCAGCACGCAGGGAACAGCGAGGATCAGCATTGCGATGCAGTTATAAACGCAGGAGCGCTTGCGGCTCCAGCCAAACAGCTCGCAGGTGCAGGAGATGATGCTCTCGAACACGGTAAGAACCGTTGAAATTGCTGCGAAGGAGAGGAAAATGAAAAACAGCGAGCCCCAAAGGCGTCCCAGCGGGAGGCGGTTGAAGATATTAGGTAACGTAATAAAGATGAGCGAAGGACCGCTATCGGGCTGTACGCCAAAGGCGAAGCAAGCAGGGAAGATGATGAAGCCAGAGCAAAGTGCAACGAAGGTATCAAGAACCGCCACGTTGGTCGCCTCGCCCATCAGCGCGCGCTCCTTATTGATATAACTGCCGAAGATCGCCATATTACCAATACCGAGGCTGAGCGTGAAGAATGCCTGATTCATGGCAGCGACAATGATATTGCCGATGCCGATCTCCTTCATCGTTTGAAGGTTGGGGATCAGATAAAAGCGCAGACCCTCGCCACTTGTGTCAGTGAAGATACTGTTCACGGCCAGCACAAGCATAATGACGAGCAATGCGATCATCAACCACTTGGTAATACGCTCAAGACCCTTTTGAAGACCGATCGAGCAAATGGCAAAGCAACCGATGATGACGATGGCTGTGAAGATGCCCATTTCCAGCGGCGATTGCTTGAGCGTGTCAAAAATGCCGGCGATGGCGGTTTTATCGGCACCCTCAAACTTTCCGCTGGCGGAATAGAGGAAGTAGTTGATCATCCAACCGGCAACGGTCGTGTAGAACATCATGATCAAATAGTTTCCTACTACAGCGGCATAGCCGTGCCAATGCCACTTGGAGCCAGGACGCTCCAGCTCCTGATACAGCTTTGCGGGACTCTTTTGAGCCGCGCGGCCAAGAGAAAACTCAACGGTCATTACGGGAATGCCGAGAACAGCAAGAAAGAAAATGTAGATGAGGAGAAACGCGCCGCCGCCGTACTGTCCGACCATATAGGGGAATTTCCATACGTTGCCGATACCGATCGCGCAGCCTGCGCTGAGTAAAATAAAGCCAAGACGGCTTGCCAGTCGTTCACGTTGCATAAAAAAGTGCCTTACCTTCCGTCGATTGTTATGTGTTGCAAAAACGCGACACAAATCCTTTCTATTTTACCATAGGATGCGAAAAATGTCAAGTCCTTATACCGATTCATTGGGGCGTTGATGTAGTGTTACAATAGATGTGAGACTGA
>JAGBTR010000110.1 GCA_017631215.1 Clostridia bacterium
GCAGATGCCTCGTCTTGTTCGGCACCGCCTCCAAGACGGGTTGGGCAGGAGATCTATGCCCGACTTTGGGCAAACTCGCCGCCCACATATCGAAATTGGGGGAGTGCGGCTGAAACCGTTTTGCACAATGGCAGAGAGGGACATCAATGAACCCTTAGTAGGAGGGAAATCTTTGGATTTTCCGACGCGAAATTCTGCTTTGCGAAGGTCATTTTCGCAACCGAGGAAAAATGTTGACAAACATTTTTGCCTCGGGGCGGAAATATCGATGGCTTCAGCCCAGCACTACGGGAATCCAAAGGGCAGAGCCCTTTGGTGTGCTTTCTTGCTTCGTTCTTTGCCACAAGGCAAAGAATGAAGGCGCACAGCCCCCGAACGCGCCGCGGAGCGGCTGTGTGAGGGTAAAGGGAAGAAGTTGTAGGGCATACCCCTCCCCCTCAGCTCCCCCGCCTCCTGTCCATTTTCCAAAGAGAATGAATCGAATGAATTGAATGAAATAGTAGTAGCCGCAGTAGGGGGTGCGGATTGTGTGGAAAAGCCAGAAATCCCTTGCCACACTTCACTTTTTTGATCCGACTTTTTCGCGATTGTCGTGGTAAAAGTACAAGCTTTTTTGAGGACGAAATGAGGAAAACGATGAATCAATCCCATTGTGGGTGAAATTTTTGATTTTTTCCGCGTTTTTTGGGGTAATGTGGAAAAATTTAACCGTGCCACCCTTGTTGAAAAGTCGAACGGTGGGGATGAAAAACGACTCTTTTTGCCGAAATCGCTCACTTTTCCTTGTCTTGTGGAAAAATCTTCCCACATTCGCTTTTTCCAACGCCTGCCAATACATTCGCGACGTCGGAGGGATATTTTTCTCTGCCTTTTCCTTGTGTTTCTCACAGCGCACTTTTTCCGTAAGGGTTGTGGAAAACTCTGTGGAAACTGTGGGAAAACTGTTTGGAAAGGCTGTTGAAAGCGTCAAAGACGGGTCAGTTTCCCTGAATATCCTTTCTCAGGTCGGCAATGTCCAGCTGAAGCATCTGGTCGTTCTTCAGCTCGTTTTCGATGATCTCGAACGAGCTCATAATGGTCGAATAGTGGCGATTATAAATATTGGAAATACTGGGGAAGGACATATCGGTCAGCGTGCGGATCAGATAAATGGAGACGTGTCTTGCCCAGGCGATCTCCTTGTTGCGGCGCGCGCTGATGATATCCTCGCGGTGGATGTTGTACTTTTTGAAAATGGCGGAAAAGACCTTGTCGATGGTGACGTTGGTCGGCTCGCCGCCGCCGATCAGCTCGGCAATGCAGGAATGTGCCAGCTCCATATTGATGGGCTTACCCGACAGGAAGGTGATGGCGCCCAGCTTTTTGATGGCACCCTCGATCTGACGGATATTGGAGCGCAGATTCTCGGCCAAGAACATCAGCACGTCGGGGGGGAGCGTGATGCGGTTTTGCTCTGCCTTTTGCTGAATGATGGCAATGCGAAGCTCCAGATCAGGCGGCTGGATATCTGCGGTCAGACCCCACTCGAAGCGGCTGCGGAGACGCTCGGCCAGGGGGTTGATATCGCGCGCGGGACGGTCGGAGGCCAGAATGATCTGCTTGTTCTCCTGGAACAGCGCGTCGAAGGTGTGGAAAAACTCATCCTGCGTGGCCTCCTTGGAGGCGATGAACTGGATATCGTCGATCAGCAGAACGTCACAGCTGCGGTATTTGTCGCGGAACTGCTGGGTCGTGCCCTCGCGGATGGAGGCGATCATCTGGTTCATAAAATCCTCGCCCTTGATATAAACGATACGCACGGCGGGATTGTTCTTTTTGATCTCGTGAATGATGGCACGAAGCAGATGCGTTTTACCCAGACCGCTCTGACCGTAGATAAACAGCGGGTTGTACTCGTTGGACGCGGGCTTGTGAGCGACGGCATAGCAGGCGGCGTGAGCAAATTTATTGGACTCGCCGATGATGAAATTGTCAAAGGTATAATTGAGAAGCTGCTTGGTGATGGGATCGAGCGAATCGCTGTCGATCTCCTCGTCGGTCGGGATCTTGGCCTCAATAAACTCCTCAAAGGTGGGTGTGGGAGGCTGCTCCTTGGCTTCGAATTTCAGCAGGTCGCTGGCCATTTTGGAGTAGAGTGTGGGACCGCGATAGGTAAGCTTGATCTCAATGGGAAAACCGAGAATGTCGCAGAAAAACTGTGTGATCTGCTCCTTGAAGCGCTTTTGGACGGTGTGGCACTTGAATTCGGACGTCGTGCAAAGGGTGATAACGTCGTTTTCAAAGCCGATGACCTGCATATCACCAAACCACAGATTGACCGACTCCGTGCTCAGGGTTTGATGAAATTTTTCGCGCACCTGCTCCCAGATAGCGGAGATATCCTCGAGGTAAGGATGTGACATAAATTTGACCTTCCTTTATGTAAAAAATCGACATTTGCGTGTAGTATAACTATATATATTATATTATACCATATTATTGGAAAAATTTCAAGTGTTTTTCCGCAGAAAAAGAGGGAGAAGAAAAAGAAAGTCGTAAACTTGACAAGGGGGGGTGGGGGGTGGTATAATGAGGATACCGCATAAGCATAATAAGACCCAATCAAAAAGAAAGGAGAACTCTTCATCTCCTATGAAAAAATTACGCTATGATATCAGCGGTATGAGCTGTGCCGCTTGCGTTTCCCACGTCGAGCGCGCCGCGCAAAGGGCCGTGGATACGTTGAATATAACAAACGTCACCGTTTCGGTCAGCCTTTTGACCTCGTCGATGTCCATCGAGACGGATGGTGCTTTGCCCGTGCAGAAAATTGATCTCGACCGTGCGCTGCAAAAGGAGATCACGGCGGCGGGCTACGGTGTCAGCGTCGCCGCGGAAAACGACGAATCGGCATTTTTTCAAAAGACCGAGCAGGAGCGGGAGCAGCTTCGAAGCTCGTGGAGCAGCTTCATTCTGTCAGCCGCGCTGACCGCTCTTTTGATGGTTTTCTCGATGGGGCATATGGTCGGTCTGACCGTCATCCATCACCCCATCGCGCTGGCGCTCGTTCAGCTGGTGCTGACGCTGCCCGTGCTCATCATCAACCGTCGCTATTTCGTCGGCGGTTGGCGGGCGCTCATCCACCGCGCCCCCAATATGGATTCGCTCATCGCCGTGGGAGCGGGCGCCTCGGTGGTCTACGGGCTGTTCGTTCTGGGGCGTATGATCGCACAGCCGGAGACGGCGCAATCGCTCGTTCACGAGCTGTATTTTGAGTCGGCGGCGATGATCGTCACGCTGGTGACGCTGGGTAAAAATATGGAAAAGGGAGCGCGCGTGCGCGCCTCGTCGGCCATTCGCAAGCTGGTGACGCTGCTCCCGAAGACAGCAATACTTGTCCGAGACGGACAGCCGATCGAGGTCGACGCATCGACGCTTTGCGAGGGCGATCTCGTGCTGTGCCGCGAGGGCTCGCTCATTCCCGTGGACGGCACCGTCGTGTCGGGTGCGGCGGGCGTGGACGAGGCGGCGCTGACGGGCGAGAGTATGCCCGTGGACAAGGTCGTGGGTGACCGTGTACACGCGGCCTGCACGCTGGTCGAGGGAAGCATCACGGTGCGCGCCGAGGCGGTCGGAGGGTCGACCGCGCTGTCGCACATTTTGAGAATGCTTGAGGACGCGGCGGCGAGCCGTGCGCCCGTGGCAAGGCTGGCGGATCGCATCAGTCGGTGGTTTGTTCCCGCCGTGCTTGGCATCTCGCTTTTGGTGTTTGGTATTTGGATGGCGATCGACCAAAATCTCACGCAGGCATTGAGCTTTTCGATCAGCGTGCTGGTCATCTCCTGCCCCTGCGCGCTGGGTCTTGCCACCCCGACCGCCATTTTGGTGGCGACGGGACGGGGGGCGGAGCAGGGCATACTGTTCAAGAGCGCCGAGGCACTGGAAAAGCTGCACGCGGTCGGTGTCGTTGCGCTCGACAAAACGGGCACGATGACGGTGGGTCAGCCCACCGTGACCGACGTGATCGCGCTGGGCTCGCGGGGCGAGAGCGAGGTGCTCGCGCTGGCGGCGGCCGTTGAGCGGTCGTCCACGCATCCGCTGGCGCAGGCGATTTGCCGACGGGCGGACGAGACGGGGCTGAGCGTGCCCGACGCGAGCGATTACAGATCCGTCATCGGGCAGGGTGTCAGTGCGGTCGTTGACAGCAATATTTGTCTTGTCGGTAAAGCGGTCTTACTGCAAAATCACAGCGTCTGTGCCACGGCGGCGGTCGAAGACCTGGAGCGGCTGGGCGGCGAGGGCAAGACGGCGGTGCTGGTCGCGTATGCGGGCGAGCTGGTGGGTGCGATCGCACTGGCCGACGAGCTTCGCGCGGATTCGGCGCAGGCGGTCAGGCGCCTTGCGGATATGGGCGTGCGGACGGTGATGCTGACGGGCGACAACGAGGGCGTGGCTTCCTCGGTCGCGGCGGCGGTGGGTGTGGACGAATACCGCGCCTCGCTGATGCCGGGCGACAAGGAGGGTGTCATCCGCTCGCTGGTCGGGCAGACGAGCGTGGCGATGGTGGGCGACGGCATCAACGACGCCCCTGCGCTGGCGCGGGCTGACGTGGGCATTGCGATCGGCGCCGGCACGGACGTGGCGATCGATTGCGCGTCGGTCGTTCTGACGGGCAACTCGCTCTCTGGCGTGGCCGATGCGATCGCGCTGAGTCGCCGCACGATGCGTATCATCGCGCAAAATCTGTTCTGGGCTTTACTGTACAACAGCATTTGCATCCCCGTTGCGGCGGGCGCGCTTTCGGCGGTGGGTGTGACGCTTGACCCGATGCTGGCGGCCGCGGCGATGAGTCTGTCGTCGGTCTGTGTGGTACTCAACTCGCTACGGCTGCGGCGCGTCTCGCTTGATGCGTCCATTCGCGTGCGGCGGTCGGTCGGCGTCAAAAAAGATACGGTTGAAAACAAAAACGATATAGAAGAGGAGAAAAATGATATGAATACGGTCACCATTTCGGTCAAGGGTATGATGTGCCCCCACTGCGTCGCGCACGTCAAAAAGGCGCTTGAGGCAGTTGACGGCGTGGAGGCGGTCGAGGTTTCGCTTGACAATGCCAACGCGACCGTGGCAGGAAGCGCCGACCGCGCCGCTCTCATCGCCGCCGTCAAGGCCGCAGGCTACGAGGCGGAGTGAGGGGGAGGACGGAGAGGACGGAGAGGACGGAGAGGACGATGTAGGGGGCTTTTTTGAAAAAAAGCCCCCTACGACCCCCAAAAACTTTTATGGAAAAAAGAAATAGATGGAGGGTGGAGCAACTTCCTCTGTCTAAACAAAAATAAAAGAGAGTGGATAAGGGCTGGTTCTCATAAGGATGTTAAACCGTAGGGCGGGGGCTTGCTCCCGCCGCACACAAAAGCCCCGACAGATTTCAAGGTCTGTCGGGGCTTGCTTCTATTCGGTTATATACCGAGAATGGTAAAACATTTGTGCTTTTGAAAAACATCCTCAAGCCAATCATTCGCCTTTCTGTATTGTTCTTGGGACGTTGTATCACCGGCTTCGCCTTTGTATTATAAAGGCACAGGGCTCGGTTGTTTTTATTTGGCTGGGGCACTAGGATTCAGAACCTCGTTTTGCGCGTAAAGAACAGCAAAATTCAAAATGCGGTGCGGCGCAAAACAGCAGATCCTTGCGGATTTGCGTAGCTCCGAATGTAGAAGGCTCATACAAAAACAAAAGAGAGGAACTTTGTTCCTCTCTTTTGTTTTTGTATAAAGGCTACGAAAAAGATATTTTTGTCGTTCCTTAATAAGGATTCGAACTCCCACGGTGCTTCTTTGATGACAAAAAAGACGCTACTTTAATATCATTTATAGACATCAATATTTGCACATTTTGATCTCACAAAATCGAGGAAATTATTATACTGTTCTTTAGATTCAAAGCAGGACAACGGCAATATATATGACATTACATTATTCACATGGATATATACAACCTTGTCAGTAATTACACTCACTCTTTCAATAGCAGAATATTTTTGCTCTGTTTTGTTATCGGGAGTAATTTCAACAAAACTTTCGTCGTAAAATTCTATCTCAGAAATAGGAGAATATCCCATTTTTCCTTTTGCTTTGAGGGATTTAATATTACTTTTTAATATCCAACAAAACAGCGGATTCAAAAGCAATTCAAACAATACAAGCAAAATAACATATGGAATTATGCCAATCCAAGCATATGCTGAAAATTCTCCTCTGAATAAAGAAAGAAAGGAAATAGCAACAAAAAGAATCGCTATTGTAATTCGAAAACTCAGCATCTGTTTTCTGCCATATGGAGATTTGATTGTCCAAAAAGTATTGTAATTAAGGTAATCATTGTCATTTAAATTGATGTGAAACTTAAAATGCATAATTTCACCGCCTTTCTATTTTTAGTATATCATAAAATCGTGGGGATTGCAAGGCGTTTGCGGGAAATTGCGGGCGGGCACTAGGGTACTCGCCTGCGGCGAGAATTCTTCGCCGAGCCTCTCGTGAGCGAGCTCCCGACGGCTTTCGGCTCGAATGCGAACCTAATTCTGCGTCGCTTCGCTCGCAGAGCGAGCCTCGAAGCGACGAGTGCCCCAGCCAACGCAAAAAGGACACCCGAAGGTGTCCTTTGCGTTGGCTGGGGCACTAGGATTCGAACCTAGGTAATGACGGAGTCAGAGTCCGTTGCCTTACCGCTTGGCGATGCCCCAATATTCTTAACGGATGATATTATAGCAGAAACAAATGCGGTTGTCAAGGGTTTTTGTTAAAATTTATTCAATATTTTTGCTATCTTTTTCAGATAGCCTCAAAAAGGCGTCGCTTGTTGACAATTTGCGCTCTTTTGTGCTATAATGAAAAAAAAAGAAGGAGTGCGCGATGGAAAAGAAGACGAAAAACAAAATCACACGCGGGGCGGTCGGCGAGCATCTGTACATCACACAGCGCGGCACGGTCGTGTTGGATGCATTCATTGTGCTGATCATGCTGCTTCTGTTTACGCCGCTGTTTTTTCTTGGGCTGTTTCTGGCTCGGTTCCTGCCCCTTTTGGGTGGTCTGTTTGCGGCGTTTTGCCCGATCCCGCCAGCCTTTTGCACATACAATCTGTGCAAGGAGATCCGAATTGCCCGATGCTTGAAGCGCGGCGAGTTTTCCGTCGTCAAGGACACGGTAGCCTACCGTGCCAAGGGAGAGATGCCGAGATACGGCGAGGGTCGCGGCTCGGTCAATGTCATCTATTTTGTCGAGCACGACAGGTACGTCGTTTCGTCCTCGACCTTTGATATGTGCGGGGAGGGC
>JAGBTR010000016.1 GCA_017631215.1 Clostridia bacterium
CCTGTTTGACGATAAATTTGCACAGAATGCAATTTTGTTGTAATTTCATGTGGACAATAGCGTTTGTTTGTGGTATATTGTTTCATGAAGTGATTGAGTCGTTTCTGTTGGGATGAGTTAGGGGTAATTCTATTTTAACAGAACTCAATCACTTTTTCTATCCTTTTTTTACTTTCAGTCTCACATCTATTGTAACACTACACTTTTGTCGAAACAAATCCTTACAAAGCCCTTGCAATTTGCAAAAGAGTGTGATATAATGTACAAGGATTATTGTCTGCGCGGCGGTGGCGTCCCAAACGGCGAGCCTGCAGCGCAAGATATTTGTGAAAAGCCAAGGAGGAAACTATGAGAAACACGTTCAAAAAAGCGGTGTCGTGGCTGGTTCTGATGACGATGCTGTTGTCGATGGCCGCTTCCTTGACCGTCGGCACGTCGGCAGCAAGCCTTGCACCGACGCAGACCAAGGTCGAGATCACCCCGACCACCAATGCGTCGACCCGTATCCACATCGGTAAAGCGGGTAACAACATTGAGGCATACTACTGGCCTGCGCTCTCCAAGCTGGAGCTGACAGGTACGGGCGATATGTGGGACTTCCTGCCCGACGGTGACATTTATTTGACCAACAACCGTATCGACGCGCCGTGGCATCTGTCGTACGTCAAGGGTGATCCCAGCAACTCCCCCTTGAACGGTCTGATCAGCACGGTCGAGATCGATGCGGGTATCACCTCGATCGGTAACGCCGCCTTCTATCAGATGTCCGCGTGCACGAGCTACGTCTTCAAGACCACCTCGTGGGGCACGCCCTCGCAGGTCAAGACGATCGGTGAGTGGGCGTTCGCGAACAACGGCGCTCTCCGTTCCATCGTCTTCCCCGCATCGACCACCTCGATCGAGAAGTTCGCCTTCAACAACACGCCTCTGTTTATGGACGGCGACCGTAACTCGGCATGCCTGGGCACCAACGTGACCATTGAGTCGACGGGCTCGGCCGCCAACAAGACGCTCATCGACGACCTGAACGATGACTCGCTCAACCGCGTCATCGTTCACGTGACGGGCTCGCTGGCGGGCGGTATCGCTTGGGATTACTCCTCGGCGACCAAGACGCTGTCGCTGACCTACTCGGGCAGCGGTACGGCAAGCATGCCTACCTTCGACACGCCGCAGGGTCGTCCCTGGGATGCTTATCTGGAGGACATCCAGTACATCATCATCGGTGACAAGATCACCAACATCGGTGCCGCCTTTATGTCGGGCGGTGCAACGGCGCTCAGAAGCGTAACGCTCGGTAAGGACGTCGAGTCGATCGGCACCAAGGCCTTCCGCGGCTGTGAGAATCTGACCGCCCTGACGCTTCCCGCGGCGACCAAGATCATCGCTGAGAACGTCTTCGATTACCGTACCTCCATCATCACGGTTACCTCGCCCAACACGGCCGCTGTGATGCAGCCCGGTGTCGAGCTGGCAGGTAACGATAAGATGAAGCTGGATTGCATCGGCACCTCCTTTACGCCTGCCGTCAGCTCGGGCTACGTGGATGCCGCTCAGCGTATCCGCTGGGATTACGTGACGGGCACGGGCGAGCTCAGAATCTCGCTGGTCACCCCCTCGGTCACGGCTCCCATTCCCGACTATGCTTACCCGGGCGAGACGCCTTGGGTCAAGGCTGGTCTTTCGGGTCACATTTTGTCCATCACCATCGGTGACGGAATTACGCGCGTCGGTAATTACGCCTTTGCGAATGAGTACCGCGTAAGCAAGGTCACGCTGGGCAATGCGGTCGCCTCCATCGGTGACTACGCCTTCTACGGCACCTCCCAGCTCACGAGCATTTCCTTCCCCGTGTCGACCTCGCTGGTCGAGGCTAACGCCTTCACCAGCTCGGTTCTTTGGTATGCGACCAAGGCCAACGCCAATATGGTCGTTGAGTCGCCTAACATCGAGCTGCAGGCCGCTCTCAACCGTACTGCACCCTCGACTCCCTCGACGCCTTCGAATCCTTCGAATCCTTCCTACCCCTCGCAGGGCACGGATATCTCTTACCCCATCGCGGGTACCGATCTTGTCTGGTCGTATAACACGGGTACCAACGCCCTGAATATCACCAAGGCAAGCAATACCACCGGTATCACCTCCATCCCCAACTACGATTCGACCACCAACAAGGCTCCCTGGAGCCAGTATGCCGGTCAGATCCGCGGTATTTCCGTACACTCGGGCGTTTCCGCGATCGGCAACAGCGCCTTCGCCTATATGCCTAACGTGGTGGATATCTTCATCGCTGACTCGGTCGTGAGCATCGGCAGCGAGGCCTTCCGCGGCTGCTCGTCGCTGTCGCGCATCGCGCTTCCTCAGTATCTGGGACGCCTGGGTGTCGGTGCCTTCCGTGATTGTACCGCGCTGCAGTCCATCAACATCCCCGCCGGTGTGACCGAGATCTCGGACTACACCTTCTGCGGCTGCTCCGAGCTGACGTCGGTAACGCTGCCCTACGGTCTCCAGTATATTGGCGTATGGGCATTCTACGGCTGCTCCAAGCTTCAGTTTATGGATTTCCCCGCCTCGCTGACCACCATCGGCAGCCAGGCATTCTACGGCTGCTCCTCGCTCAAGGGCGTCGTCTTCCGCTCCCCCTCGCTCAACATCGGTGCCAGCGCCTTTGACGGCTGTGATGCACTGGTCAAGGCAGTCTACGTCCTGCGTCAGCCGACGACCGAGGCAGGCAACGAGGATCTGACCTCCAAGTACGTTTCGCGTATGGCAACGGGCACGAGCGGCTCGGTCACCTGGACGGTCGACCGCGCAGACGCTACGCTGACCTTCACGGGTAGCGGTAACGTCACCTCGCGCGACGGCTGGCAGGAGGAGATGACCTTCGTCGATACCGTTATCTTCTCGGATGGCATCACGGGTGTCGGCGCCGAGCTGATGAAGAATCAGAAGGACATCGACAGTGTCATTATGGCAGATACCGTCCGCACGATCGGCAACAGCGCCTTCGAGCTGTGTACGGGTCTTACCTCGGTCATTCTTCCCTCGACGCTGGATACGATGGGCACGCGCGTCTTCTACGGCTGCTCGTCGCTTGAGTCGATCGATCTTCCCGACGCACTGCGTCAGATCCCCGAGTCTACCTTCACCTCTTGTACCGCTCTGCAGACGGTCGATATGGGTCAGAGCCTCATCAGCATCGGTGCGAAGGCATTTCTTAACTGCACCTCGCTGGACGGTGTGGTCATTCCTGTGACCGTGACCTCGATCGCGCAGGACGCCTTCGACGATTGTACGGGTCTGACCGAGCTGACGCTGTTCTACGACGGTCTCATCTCGCTCAACGAGGGCATCTTCGATAACTGCTACGCCGTCCGCAACGTCTACTTCAACGGCTCGCCCAACGAGTGGACGACCTTCTCGGCACTGGCGGACAGCGAGATCAAGAACGCCAACGTCATCTATTGCGTCCTTTTGACCGTTCACTACAAATACGAAAACGGCACGACCGCCGCTCCCTCCAAGGTCTACAGCGGCGTGGCAGGCTCTGCCATCTCGGTCGATCCCGTCGTCGTTGCTCACCATACGCCCAACGCTGAGTATATGACCGTCCCGCTGGCATCGGCCGGCGACCAGGAGGTCACCTTTACCTACAAGCCGACCAAGTACAACATCACCGTCCGCTTTGTAGATGCCGATACGGGTGCCAACGTCGGTCAGCCTAAGCTGTATCAGGTCGCTTACAACGAGACCTGGGCAACCGCTTACGACGCTTCCTCTCTGGTCGGCTACACGCTGGAGACGACCACCGTCCGCGTCAACTACCCGACCTCGGATCAGGTCATCCAGATCAAGTGCTTCAAGAACACCTACCACTACACCGTTGAGCTGCTCAACGAGCGCACGGGTAAGGTCGTCAAGTCGATCGAGATGCCTGTGGCTTACGGCTCCGACGCTCTGGTGAGCGCATCGGACAGCCAGTTTGCGATGAAGGGCTACACCATCAAGCAGCCCAACAAGGTCTACACGCTGACGGCCATTAAGGACAACAACCAGAAGGTCAGCATCGTCTGCGTTCCTACGACGGACAACCTCACCATCCACTACGTGGACAGCGAGGGCAACAAGCTGGCTGAGGATTACAAGGCACAGGTCTACTACGGTGATAAGGTCAGCGTAGCCTCGCCCGTGCTGGCAGGTCTGACGCCCGATAAGGCAACCGTTGCACTCGAGGCCTACAACGGCGAGGCAGAGATCACGGTCACCTACAACTGGACCTACTACACTGTGACCATCAGCTTCGTTGAGTCCGGCTCGATCGGTTATCAGATCCATCCCGACTTCACGGCGTCCGTGAAGCACGGTGATCCCTTCAACTTCACCGTTCTGGGCAATGCCGACTACGCAACGCCCGACGCGTACGTGGTTTCCGAGGAAACCATCAACATCGCCAACGTGATGAGCGACGTCAAGAAGACCATCTACTACACGCCTCGCACGCTGACGCTGACGGTCAACTTCGTCAACGATCAGGGTCAGACGGTCGAGAGCGTCCCGATGAGCATTCGTGCAGGTCAGCCCTACACCATCGAGTCCAAGACCATTCACGGTTACTTTGCGACCGAGGCACTGAGCGGCACGATGGGCACCGAGAACAAGACGGTAACCATCCAGCTTGTGACCGATCCCAACGCTCCCGAGCTTCCCGACGAGCCCACCACGCCCGATTCTCCCGATCAGGAGCCCGACGACGGTGACGACGACGGTAAGAAGAAGGGCGGCGCAGGTAAGATCATTGCCGTGATCGCCATCATCGTTTTGGTGCTTGGCGGCGGCGGTGCGGCTGTCTACTTCCTCTATCTGAGAAAGCCGTTCTGATCATAACGCTTTTGCGGAGAAGATCCTCCTTTGGGTCTTCTCCGCTTTTTTATGCTTTTTCAAAATGCAAGTTATACAAACGGCAGGGCGTTGTTTTGGTTGCTCTGCATAAAAAATGTAAATTTTATCTACGGAGTATAGACGGCGACGGGGCTTTTATATTATAATAAACTGTAAAAAAATGCGGTGAGCCGCAATTAGGAATAAAGGAGACGTTATATGAGCGAGACAACCAATTCGTTGCATGGCAAAATTATGGGAGCCATTGAGGCGGTGGAGGGCGTCATCGTCGGCAAGCACGGCGAGACGGTCATTCTGATGACGGCGCTTCTGTCGGGCACGCACGTGCTCATCGAGGACGTGCCCGGTACGGGTAAGACCTCGCTGGCGGCGGCACTGTCGCGCGTGCTGGGGCTGTCGTTCAACCGCGCCCAATTCACGCCCGACCTGATGGCGTCCGACATCACGGGCTTCAATATCTACAACCGCCAAAAGGAGGCGTTCGAGTTCCGCGAAGGACTTGTGATGTGTAATCTGCTCCTGGCGGACGAGATCAACCGCGCCTCGCCCAAGACCCAATCGGCCTTGCTTGAGGCGATGGAGGAGGGCAGGGTGACCGTCGACGGCGTGACCTACGAGATGCCCACGCCCTTTATGGTCGTGGCGACCCAACACCCGACGGGCTACGTCGGCACGTATCCGCTTCCCGAGGCACAGCTGGACCGCTTTGCCTTCAAGATCCGTATGGGCTACCCGACCCCGGAGGAGGAGATCGGCATTCTGCGGGCTCGTCGCGGTGCCGATCCGATGGAAACGCTTTCCGAGTGCGTGACGGCCGACGAGCTGCGCGCGGCACAGGCCGAGGTTGCCGAGGTGCGCGTGGACGAGCAGCTCTACCGCTATATCGTGTCGCTGGTCAGCGCGACGAGAAGCCACAAGGCGCTCGCGCTGGGTGCCAGTCCCCGTGCGTCGGTGGCGCTGTTGCATCTGTGCCAGGCATACGCCTACCTGCGCGGCCGCAACTACGTCATTCCCGATGACGTGGCGGCGCTGTATATTCCCGCCGTCGCTCACCGCGTGACGCTGACGCAGGAGAGCAAGCTCGCGCCGCTGTCGGTGCGTGACGTGTTGACCGAGATCCTGCACGCGACCGAGGTGCCCTATCTCGGCACGCAGGGACGTTGATGCCTATGGAACGACCCACCAAGCTTTTGTGGGGGCGTTTGACGCATACCATCCGACAAGCGCTTCGCCGTGCACGAGCGGCGATGCTGCGCCAACGCTCCGAGCGTCGTGCGTCGCGGCGGCATCGGTCGCTGGATTGGCAGACGACCGAGGAGCATACGGGCGTATGGCTGAGCCCTGCGCGTGGGATGGTGCTGTACGGCGTGCTGTTTGTGGTAGCACTAGCGTTCACACAGCTTTTGCGCTCGCGTGTCTCGCATCTGTTTTTCTGGTTTATGCTCCTTCTTTTGCCCGTGATGCTGCTCTATACCCTGATTGCGCGCGCCGCGCTCAAGGTCTATCTGGAGACCGAGCGCACCGACGTGGAAAAGGAGCAATCCTGCCCTTACGAGCTCAGACTGATCAATGCCGCGCCGTTGGCCTATCCCTTTGTGGACGCCGTTTTGCGCGTGCCGCGTGCCGATGCCGTGCGGACGACACTCGTCCGTATGCGCGTCTCGCTCCCGCCGCTCTCGTCCTGCTCGATGCGAAACGAGGTGCGCTTCCGCTTCCGCGGCACCTATGAGATCGGCATTCAATGCTTTTATGTTTACGACTTTTTCCGCATCTGGCGCGTGCGCGTCGACGTGGATGAATACCATAACGTGCTGGTGCTCCCGCGCCGCTGTCAGCCGGACGGCGACGGGTCGGTCGCGCGCTCGGATATGGCGCAGACCGTGACGCAAACGCCGTTTTGCTACGATCGCTCCGAGGTGCGCGACGTGCGCGACTATCGTCCGGGCGACCCGCTCAAGGACGTCCATTGGAAGCTGTCCTCCAAGTCGGAGGAGCTGCTGGTGCGCGACTTTTCGGGTGGCTCGTCGGATCGCACCATTCTCTATTGCGATCTGTCCGCACGCTATCC
>JAGBTR010000111.1 GCA_017631215.1 Clostridia bacterium
GTCACTCCGGTCACTTCAACTTCACCGACAACTTCGACTGCAAGCTCGGCTGGAAGGTCGACTGGCCGATGCGTTGGAGATATGAGAAGGTCGATTTCGAGCCGGGCGGAAAGGATCACGCCGCGCCCACGGGCTCGTATTCCAACGCCAAGTATATCTCCAAGGATATCTTCGGCTACGAGGCGCCCCTCTTCCAGGGCTACGAGTTCATCGGCATCAAGGGTCTGGCAGGTAAGATGTCCAGCTCGTCGGGTCTCAACCTGACGCCCGACACGATGCTCAAGCTGTACGACCCCGAGATCATCTTCTGGCTGTACTCCAAGACCGAGCCCACCAAGGCGTTCGATTTCTGCTTCGACGACGGTATTCTTCGTCAGTATTTCGAGTTCGATAAGGCGTACGACGAGTACGTCGCGGGCAATGCAAGCGAGTACAACGCCTCTGTGATGTACAACTGTACCGTCGAGGGCCACACGCCCGAGAGAGTGCCGATGTCGCTGATGGTCCAGCTCGGGTCGGTCGTTGACTTCAACGTCCCGATGCTGGAGACCGTCTTCGAAAAGATCGGCACGCCCTACAAGGCAGAGCAGTTTGCCGAGCGTCTGGAGAGAGCCAAGTACTGGCTCGAGCAGTGCGCCCCCGATCAGGTCAACAAGCTTCGCAAGGGTCGCAACTGGGAGGTCTATGAGACGCTCACAGACGAGGAAAAGCGCGAGATCGCGCTGCTCCACGAGGCCATCGTCAAGGGCGGCTACACGCTCGACGAGCTCAACGCTCTGCTGTACGCCATCCCCAAGCAGGTCTTTGGCACCGACATCGACGAAAAGACGCTCAAGGGTCATCAGGGTGCGTTCTTCAAGAACGTCTACCGCCTGCTCATCGACAAGGAGAGAGGTCCCCGTCTGTATCTGTTCCTTTACGCCATCGATCCCGCCCGCTACGTCGGTCTGCTCGATTTCTCCACGCCTATGACCGAGGAGGAGAAGCAGCCCGAGGCTGTCGAGGAGGTCGTCGAGGAGAGAGTCTACGGCGAGCCCGACCCCGTCGAGCCCGTGGCTGATATGATCGAGCTGGACGACTTCGCCAAGATCGACCTGCGCGTCTGCCAGATCGTCAAGGCGCAGGAGATCCGCAAGTCGCACTCCTGCCTCAAGCTGACGCTCAACGACGGCATCGGCGAGCGAGTCATCGTCTCGAGCATCAAGAGCGAGTACAAGTGCGATGAGCTCGTAGGCAAGAAGATCATCGTCATCGCCAACCTCAAGCCCACCCGTATCACGGGCGTAACGAGCAACGGTATGCTGCTCGCCGCCACCAACAACGCCTGCGGCTGTAAGGTCATTTTTGTGGACGATATGGTTCCCGTCGGCACCAAGCTCCACTGATTCTATACAATACACGCACAAGGGCGAACGGATCTTCTCCATTCGCCCTTGCTTTTTATCACCACAAAACGGAGGTAACGTCTATGCTGACCCCAAGAGAGCTGGTCTATGCAACGCTGGAATTTCGAAACAAGACCGAGCGTGCGCCGCGAGATCTGTGGTCGCTTCCCGGCGCGGTCGCCCGCTATCCTGAGGAATTCGCCCGCATTATGCGCGATTTTCCGCCCGACACGATGGGCATCGGTGCGCCGCTCGCCGAGCCCACCATCAGCCGCGGCGATCCGCACAAGCGGGGTGAATACGTCGACGAATTCGGCTGTGTCTTCACCAATCTGGTCGACGGCTACATCGGCGAGGTCAAGCACCCGCTCATCGATGCGGACGACCTCGATTGGGACGGCGTTGACCGCGTGCATATTCCCGAGGAGCTTTTGACCTTTGACGCCGACGATGCCAACCGCATCTGTGCGTCCACCGATCTGTTCGTGCGCGCGGGTGTGTGCCCCCGCCCCTTTGAGCAGCTGCAGTTCATCCGCGGAACGGAAAATCTGTATATGGATCTGCTCGACCCGCCGCCCAAAATGCGCGAGTTTATGAAGAGGCTGCACGATTTCTACTGCCGCCTTTTGCTCAAATGGGCCAAAACGGACGTCGATATGCTGCAATTTATGGACGATTGGGGCGCGCAGCGCTCGCTGCTCATCTCGCCCGAGCTTTGGGTGGAGTATTTCAAGCCGATGTACCGCGATTACATTGACATCGCCCACAGCCACGGCAAAAAGGTGTTTATGCATTCGGACGGCTACACGCTGGACATCTTCCCCCATATGATCGAGCTGGGGCTGGACGCCATCAACGCGCAGATCTTCTGCATCGGCGTCGACAAGCTCGCGCCCTTCCGCGGCAAGATCACCTTCTGGGGCGAGATGGACCGTCAGCACCTGCTGCCCTACGCCACCGAGGACGAGATCGCCGCCCGCGTGCGCGAGGTATACGACACGCTGTGGTGTGACGGCGGCTGCCTTGCCCAGCTGGAGTTCGGTCCCGGCGCCCGTCCCGAAAACGCCTACCGCACCTACCTCACCTGGGACGAGCTGACCGCGCCGCGCGGATAAGTCTTTCCCGTAAAAAATTGAAAAATGCCCCGTTCCCTCTTGCAACGGCGGCATTTTTCATATATAATATAGGGGCGACCGTCCCACCATACACAGCGGACGGCAGAAAGGTTGCATCTATGAGAGGAGTTATCCGTCTTTTAACATATACGCTGTGCGCGCTGCTCTGTCTGCTCGCACTCACCGCCTGTGCGGGCGGTTGCCTGCATCCTGACATCAGCGACGAGGTCATCCCGCCGACCTGCGAGGAGCAGGGCTACACCATCCGACGCTGCTCGGATTGTCCCTACACCTACCGCACCGCGCACGTTGAGCCGAAGGGTCACGCCCCGACCGCGCTGACGACCGCCCCCGATTGCAACAGCGAGGGACACACCGAATACGTCTGCGCCTGCGGTTACCGCTATACGGCCGACAAGATCGCGCCGCTGGGTCACGCGCTGAGCTCCGAAACGGTCGCGCCGACCTGCATCGCGCAGGGCTACA
>JAGBTR010000112.1 GCA_017631215.1 Clostridia bacterium
CCATACGCCGCGTCAGATCGTCGGCCTCTGCCCCCGAGAACCACGTCTCACTCAGTGCGCGCGCCGTGCGGTCAAAGCTTGAAAGCCCGCCCTGCTCGATGCGCCGCTGTCGCGCCGCCGCGTCGTGCTCGGTGCGGTGGTCGAGCATCCACAGATCGGCAAAGGTGCGGATACCGCACCCGCCCTCCGCGAAGTGCTTGGCCATATGGGCGACGTGGTAGAAATAGAACATATCGTCATCCATCTCGCGCCGCCACTCCTTGCCCGCGGCGGGATGGGTGCTTGCCCAAACGTTGCGCAGCTCGTTCTCGACCGCACCGACACGATCCTCCTCGATCAGGTCGAAATGCAGCTCGACGTGCACGTCGGTCGGGGTGCGGAAGGAAATATCGTGCGACTCGCTGACAAACGCCTCGCGGCGGTAGCCCAGTGTGTCCGTGAGCACGTCCGCGGCGCGCTCCAGATCCTGCTTATGGACCAGCACGTCGATATCGGCGCTCGTCCGCATCCAGGGCTCGGGATAAAGCGGGCGTATCTCACTGCCCTTGAGCGGCAGATGCTCGATGCCCGCGCGCTCCAGCGCGTCGCACAGCGCCGTCAGCTCGGCCTCTTGTCGCCCGTAGCGATAGACGGCAATCATCTGGGCGCGCTGAAATTTGGCGCCCGTCTCGCCCGTTGTGTCCAGCCAGCCCTGTCGGTACAGCGCGTAGGACACCACGTGCGCCATATCGTGATGCGCCGAGAGAGCATACAGCTCGCTCATACGCTCGTCGCTCGGGCGGTCAAAGGCGATCTCGCCCTCGCCGCAAAGCGCGACGCGGCACAGCGCCAGCATTTGATTTGAGACGGTCACAGTCGTTGACATACCCGTCCTCCTTTGTTTGTTATTCTGCGGATTCAATCCTCGCGCGGCGAGAAGAACCATTGTGCTCTTCCCTCGCCGTCCGTCGCACGAAGGGCGCGCACGGAAAAGATGCGTTGCAATTCCTCGTCCTGTGTCAGCGCCTGCGGTGTACCGAAGTATCGCACCGTGCCGCCGTCCAGGACGACAAGACGGTCGGCATAGGTCACGGCCTGCTCAAGCGAATGGGTCACCAGCACGACCGATCGCCCCCGCTCGCGGCATTGCCGCTTCAGCTCGCCGAGCATTCGGCATTCCCACGCCGTATCGGCAAAGGCGGTCGCCTCGTCGAGCAGTAAGAGGGGCGTGGTCTGTGCCAGAAGAAGACCGAAATAGGCGCGGCGCGCCTCACCGCCCGACAGCCGATCCAGATAGGACGCGCGAAGCGATTCGAGCGAGGCAGATCTCACCGCCTCTTCGATCGCGGCGCGGTCGGTGTCATTCGGGTGCGTCGACAGCCCGTGATAGGGCGACCGACCGAAGCGGAGCAGCTCGTCCACCGTAACGTGCGGCAGTCTTGGCTGTTGGATCATCATTGCCACGCGCTGTGCCCGCTCGCGCGGTGTGAGCGTCGACAGCGACACGCCGTCCACACAAGCCTCGCCCTCGAAGGGGAGCAGACCGCACAGCGCCGCAAGAAGCGTCGATTTGCCGCATCCGTTTTTACCGATCACGGCAAGCAGCTCGCCCGCATCGAGTGTCAGCTCGACGTCGCGCAGAACCGTTTTTTTGCCGTAGCCGACCGCACGGATATGTGCTTGTAATCTGGGCGTATGCATCATTCGTTGGTCGACCTCCCCCCTCGGCGCACAAGCAGCCACAAAAAGAAGGGTGCCCCCAAAAGCGCCATCATAATGCCCACGGGGATCTCGGACGGGGCCGCGACCGTACGACCGACAAGGTCAGCCAGCACGCAGACGGTCGCACCGATCGCGCACGAGGCGACGACCAAGGGGCGGGTGCGGTATCCGTACAGATGCCGCGCGATATGCGGCACGATGAGTCCCACAAAGCCGAGCAGTCCCGCAAAGCTGACCGCACTCGCCGCCGCGATGCTCGCGCACAGCACGCAGACCAGCCGCAACGCGCCCACGCGCGCGCCGAGCAGACGCGCCGAGGCATCGCCCAGGCACAAAAGATCGATGCGGTCGCCCAGCACCGCGCACACGACCGCGCACAGCGTCACCGCGATGGCGGGCAAGATCAATTCATTCACGCCGACACCCGCAAAGCCGCCCACCGAAAAGGCGTTGAACGAGGCGAGCAGGTCGGTATCGGCATAGGTAAAGCAAGAAATGACCGCACTGAGTGCCGTCGAAACTGCCACGCCTGCCAGGATCAGCGCGGCGCGGCTCGTTGAGCGAGCGGCCAGCGAGACGATCACAAGCGTGGTCAAAAACGCCCCCAGAAAGGCGGCGGGCGTCATCAGTGACAGTGCGGTCGGGGCGACCGAAAGCACCAGCACCATACCAAAGCCCGCACCGGCATTGACGCCGATGAGGTTGGGCGCGGCCAAGGGATTGTCGGTCACACCCTGAAGCAGTACGCCCGAGAGCGACAGCCCCGCCCCCGCGACGACGGCCGCCAGCACGCGAGGCAATCGCACGGCGTACAGAATGACCGTCTGCGTCTCAAAGCCCGCGCGGCGAAGCAGTGCCCCCCAAAAGGCGGTGGGCGACATCCACGTCGAGCCAAAGCGCGCACCCGCCCACAGCGAGACGACCAGCACGGTCACAAGCACGGCGGTGCGCCATATATTATTCGTTCGTTTCATTGATCAGCTCCGAGAGATATTCGTAAGCCTCATACCACGCGGCACAGGGCTTGTACTGAAACAGCTCCTTGGGAAGAATATGCACGTTGCCCTCTTGCACCGCGCTCAGCGATTGCCAGGTCGGCTCATCAAGCAGCGTCTCGATATAGGCGCGCGCCGCCGCCTCGTCGCCCATCGTCGTGATGAGGATGTAGTCAGGATCGGACGCAAGGATCGCCTCGATGCTGAGCGTGTCGATGAGGATGGGGGCTTCATCGGCAATATTCATCGCGCCCAGCTCGTCAAGCATCGCGGCGGCAAAATGACCGTCGGCATTCTTCGCCTTGGTCGAGCGCGCCGACGATCCCGCACGCAAAAACAGCACGCGCGGCGCGTCATTCGGTCGCTCGGCATTCAGCAGCGCGTCGATGCGCGTTTGGAGGGCAAGACCGTACGTCTCGTACGCCGCGGTATCCCCCGTCAGCGCCGTCATCACGCCCAGCACGCGCAGATAATCGTCAAAGCTCTCAACGCGAAACAGCACGGCGGGAATGCCCACCCGACGCGCCAGCGCCACGCACTCCACGTGGGCGGCAACGTCTGCCGAGCCGATGATGAGGTCTGCCCCTGCGGACAGCAAAAGCTCGGTGTTGACCGTCTTGCCCGCGCCCGCATCGACAAGCAGCACGCCCTCGGGGACGATGCCGCGCTCGACCGTCTCACCGACCGTGATGGCGACCTCTCCCCCCGCCAGCGTCCAAAGGTCGGCCAGCGAGGAAAACAGCACCGCCACGCGCGCAGGGCTTCGCGGAACGTCCTCCGTTGTGCCGCCGTCATCCGTCACGGTGACGTAGGTCTTGCTCTTATCCACCTCGCCCACGGGCAGACAGCCGCACAGCAAAAGGAGTGCAAGCGACAGCGCCAAAAGGCGAGGGTACCGTTGCTTCTTCATTGGGATCAATCGGCAAGGATGTCCTGCTTGCGGGCAAGCAGCTCGTCCGAGAGGATGAGTCGCTCGGCCTCGTCAAAGCCTATGCGCGCGATGGTATCCGCCAGACGCTCACCGCTCTCGCCCTTGTCGCGGAAGAACAGAATGGTCTTCTCGACCACCGAGAGCAGCTCCTCGCGGTCGGTGATGACGCGCGACAGCGGCTGACCTCTGCCGACCTTTTTGCCCCAGCGACCGCCGATGTAGACGCGGTAGCCCTGCACCTCGCCCGTCATCGCGCGGTGGGGGCAGGCGGCAACACAGCGACCGCAATTGTTGCAGGCGTCGCGGTCGATCTCGGGCTTGCCGTCGATAAGGCGCACCGCCTTCATCGGACAGCCCTCTGCGACCAGACACACGCGGCAGGCGCGGCACGTCTCGCCGTCAAGCAGCGGCACGCGCTGTCCCACGATGCCCACGTCGTTGAGGTCGGGCTTGACACAGTTATTGGGACAGCCGCCCACCGCGATCTTGAATTTGTGCGGCAGCTTGACGCTGTGATATCCCTCGTAAAAGCGCTCGTGAATGGCGAGCGAGACGTCAAAGGTGTCGATCAGACCGAACTGGCAGGTCGTTCCCTTGCAGGATACGACGGGGCGCACGCGCGGTCCCGTGCCGCCCGTTTGCATACCGTGCTCGGCAAGGTAAGCGCACAGCGGCTCGATGTTGCCGTAGGGAATGCGCTGCAGCTCGACCGTCATACGCGTCGTCATCGCCAGCTCACCGTTGCCGAAGCGGTCAGCCGCCTCTGCCAGCACGCGGAATTGCTCGGACGTCACCTTGCCGTTGCGCGTGATCACGCGGGCGTTGAAGCAGTCCTCTGTCGTCTTATCTCTCAAAAAGCCAAGTCCCTTGACTCGCATCATCTCTTGCTTGGATACGGTGCTCATCGCATATGCTCCTTTGTGTATGGATATAGATATATATACTATACCACAAAATCGCGCGTCCGTCAATCAATTCGCGCGGATTTGGGTGAAAAATGAGGCGCTTGTCTCCTCTGCGGCGCGAGCGCTCGCTCTCTCGACCGCCCCCAAACAAAAAACACCCGCCACGCACCCAAGCACGCGGCGAGCATTCGATCGATCACCCCAAAGCAAAAAAACGCCCGCCACATACCTCCGTACACGGCGAACGCTTATGCTCGGTATCCATTTTCCCCCTACCAAAAGTTTTTGGAAGGGGGTCAGGGGGAACTTTTTTTCAAAAAAGTTCCCCCTCGTACCTCTCGTCCCCTTCGTACTCCTCGTACTCCCCGTACTCTCACGCTTCCATAACGACGGGTCCCAGCAGACCCGAGGGGGGGAGGGTGAGGAAGTGGGAGAAATGATCGCGGCGTGCGCCGACGAGGGTATTGGCGACCTCGACGACGACGGTGTTGTCGCCCTCGCGCAGATGCGCGCCGATGGCGTAGCGGTAGGGCGGGGCGATGCGGATGCCGCAGTCCTCGCCGTTGACAAAGACGCGGGCGCACTGCCCGACGCGGCCGAGATCGAGCACGGCACGCTCGCCCACCGCCGTAGCGGTCAGGTGGAAGGTGTAGCGCATCTTGCCCGAGAAGTCGGGCAGACGGTCGGAGGCGGTCACGTTGAATAGCTCCTTGGTGACCGTCAGATGCTCCCACGCATCAAGGTCGTCTGCGTGGGCAATATCAACGGTATAGGTCGGCTCGAGCACGTGCGGTGTCAGCGCTTGCGGCTTCTCCTTGAAGGGCAGGTCGCTCATATCACCAAACACAAGGATCTCGGATTGTCCCGGCAACAGCTGGATGGGGACACAGCCATCCTCGACCGTCCCGCGATAGGCAACGCCCTCAGCCAAGCGAAGCACCGTATAGTCGCCCTGCATACAAGCAGGCACGCGCAGGCAGGTGTCGACCGCGCGGTCGTGCGACTCGTTGGCCAGCATCACCGTATGGCTGTCGGGGTGCATCACGTGGTAAAGACGCAGCAGCGGGAACTCGCCGTCCGCGCTGATATCGTTGCCACCCAGCTCGCGCACCGTTGCGGCAAGCTCGGATACGGGAATGGCGCGACCGACCGCACCGCGCGGCAGCGCGTCGGCATACAGCACGGGTAGCCCCTGCGCGGCCAGCTCGTTGAGACGAACGACCAGCTCGGCGGGCAGCAGCGGCGCATACGGCACGACCAGCGCGTCAAACCACTCGTCGCCCACGTGCAGGCGATCCTCCTCGACGGTCGCGCTCTCGCACAGCGTGTCGCCGCACACGATATCAAAATCAATATGCTCATCATACAGCGCGCGGGCGGGCACCTCGGTCAGCATCGCCGTATCGCGGCGGTTCATCCACTCGCCCTCGGCGTGATACAGAATGGCCACGGGCGCGACGTGACGACCACCCGACAGCAGATGCGCGGCGCGGTTGGTGTAGC
>JAGBTR010000113.1 GCA_017631215.1 Clostridia bacterium
ATACAACTACGTTGAGATTCCCGTAACGGCAAGCAACTTCAACACGCCCTACACGGCATCCTTCGTTGCCGAGGGCGAGGCTCAGACGTTGACCTACTCGGTCAATCACTATCTGGCCACCAAGTACGATGCTGAAATGACCAAGACGGCCGCCCTGCTTGAGGCACTCTACAACTACGGTGTGTCGGCTTCGGCGTATGCAAATAATTAAGGGAGGTAAGTGAAATGAAGAATATTTATGAGCGTGCCTCTCTGGCTGTTGTATCGTTTGAGGCAAAGGATATCATCACGACGAGCACTTACGGCGGATCCACCAATGATCCCATCGTTCTGCCTGAGGATATCTTCTAAATGAAACATTTACGGGAGGGCTTTTTAAAGGTCCTCCCGTTCCTTTTGGAATCGGTCAAGAGGGAAGAGAGCCTTGCGCGCCGCGGCGTGCAGGGCTTTTTGCTTAAAAAGAGCGTTGCGTTGCGAAAAAATTGACCCAAAATCGATGTAATTTTTCGAAAAGCGGTTGGCATTTGACGGAGTTTGTGCTATAATATGGATGTATGAGAAGGACTTTTGCAAAATTTTCCAAAAGTTCATTCCTTTTTCACGGAAAAGTCCCATTGCTATGATAGAATGGTACACGGTTACATATCTCGTATATCGAGTCAAAATCAAAGAATACTAACATACGGAGGAGTTCAAATGCTGGACAAGAAGATCCTGGTCGTGGATGACGACCCGAATATCAGTGATCTTCTCAAGATCTATCTTGAGAAAGAGGGCTATGAGGTCAAGGTCGCCTCGGACGGCGCAGAGGGCGTCAGCTATTTTAAAATGTACGAGCCTGATCTGGTGTTGCTGGATATTATGCTGCCCCTGAAGGACGGCTGGCAGGTCTGCCGCGAGATCCGCGAGGTGTCCTCCAAGCCGATCATTATGATCACGGCAAAGGGTGAGGCGTTTGATACGGTGCTGGGACTTGAGCTGGGCGCCGATGATTACGTGACCAAGCCGTTCGATATGAAGGTGCTCTCCGCACGCATCAAGGCAGTGCTCCGCCGCTCACAGGCGGGTGCAAACCAGGCCGATGGCAAGGAGACCATCAAGTTTGACAACATTGAGATCAGCAAGGAAAAATACGAGCTGAAGCTGTGCGGCAAGGCAATCGATATTCCTCCCAAGGAGCTGGAGCTGCTGTATTTCCTCGCATCCAATTGCAATCGCGTTTTCAGCCGTGACCAGCTGCTGGACAAGGTCTGGGGCTTTGACTATCTGGGCGACTCGCGTACGGTCGACGTGCACGTCAAGAGATTGCGAGAGAAGCTGATCGGCGTTTCGGACAAGTGGCAGCTCAAGACCGTCTGGGGCGTGGGCTATAAGTTTGAGATCCTCGGCTGAACGCAACACGCGAGGAATTTGACGGATGTTCAAAAGCTTATTCAGTAAATATCTGTCGGCGTTCGTCGTTATCATCATCGTCTGCTTTTCGATGCTGCTTTTTATCGGGTACAGTATCGTTTTCAGCTACGCCTCGGACGCTAAGACCGATGGCGCACGGGAGATCGCGGCGGCGGTTGCCGATAATCTGGGTACGACCGACCCGACAGAGGTCGATGGTGCCACGCTGTCAAAGCTTCTTACACTTGCCTCGGCAGGAAACGATAAGCTTGCCGTGCTGGTGACGGACGCGCAGGGAAGCGTGATCTCGGTCGGCAGTAACTATGAGGTCAAGCTTTCATCTGACCTTCGTCTGCCCGAGGAGATGCTCAGCGTGCTTCGTCAAGGTGAGGAGCTGACCGACAGCACAGCCTATTCACACGCCTTAGGAACGGACGAGCTGATCTATGCAGGTGCACTGATTGACAGCACGGGTGCATTTGAGGGCGCTATTGTTGTTTACTCACCGTCGGAGATCATCGCCTTGCTTTATACGATGGCGAGAACGGTGGTGATGGCCAGCCTTTGGATTATGCTGGCGGCACTGATCGCGGTCTATTTCATCTCGGAGCGCGTGACGGCACCGCTTCGCGAGATGCGCCGTGCGGTCAAGGACTTTGCAAGCGGGAAATTTGACCGTCGCGTGGTCGTTCACGGCAAGGATGAGATCGCAGAGCTTGGCATCGCCTTCAACCAGATGGCGCAGTCGCTTGAAAACCTTGAGACGATGAGAAGCAGCTTTATGTCCAGCGTCTCGCACGACCTGCGGACGCCGATGACCACCATTGCGGGCTTTGTCGATGCCATTCGCGACGGCGTCATTCCCCCCGAAAAATACGATCATTATCTTGGCATCATCTCGACCGAGGTGCATCGCCTTTCGCGGTTGGTCTCGTCGCTTTTGGACGTGACGCGCATTCAGGCGGGCGACCGCAAGTTTGTGATGAAGCCGTTTGATATTTGTGAGATGGGACGGCAGATCCTGATCTCCTTTGAGCAACAGATCGAGGCCAAGCAGCTTCAGATTGAGTTCGTTTGCGACGAAGAAAATATGATGGTGCTTGCCGACCACGACGCCATTTATCAGATCTTTTACAATATCTGCGATAATGCGGTCAAGTTTTCCTCGGACGGCGGTGTGTTCCGCGTGACCATTGCCCGTATGGCCGATCCCAAAAACAAGCTGCAGATATCAATCTACAACCAGGGCGACGGTATTGCCGCTGAGGATCTCCCCTTTGTGTTCGAGCGTTTCTATAAGGGTGACAAGAGCCGAGGGCTGGATCGTCGCGGTGTGGGGCTCGGTCTGTATATCAGCAAGACCATCATCGCCGCACACGGAGAGGAGATCTGGGCAAACAGCGTGCAGGGCAAGGATTGCCAATTTTGCTTTACGCTGACCGAGCACGCATTGCCGCGTGATTAAATCCCCCTTTGAAATCAAGGAGTTTACGAAATGATAGATCATCAGAATCAAGAAAACGAGAAAACCGAGGCGCCGCTTGCCCCCGAGGCCGATCCGCTGTCGACCTCGCCTGAGGCTGCTCCCGAATGCGAGCAGACAGCCCCCGCCGAGAATGCCTTTTCGGAGGATCTGACAGCCTTGGCAGAGGAGGGCGCGACCGTCCCCGACGTGACCGGCGAGACGGCCGACGAGGAAACGAATCCGCCCCAGCCGCCCCATGAGGAGCCCACGGTCGTATACCGTTGGGATTACGTCGAGCAACGTGCGGCAGATACCGCCCACGCTCGCCGCGATCGACGTGGCGGCGGATGGACGTTTGGCATCGTGATGAGCCTTTGCTTTCTCGTTGCGCTGGGCGTGCTGGCGCTCTCGCTGGGACTTGGCGGATTTGATACCGCCTCGCCGAGCGTGAACGGAGATACCGCTGATGACTCGTGGCGTGATAGCTTCGACTACGGCAACGAGCTGGACGGCGAGCCCGAGGGCGCGTTGACCTTGCAGGAAATCTCCGCACGCGGTAACCGCGTCGTCGTGGCGATCTCGGTCAAAACGGCACTCGGTGCAGGCTCGGGTACGGGCATCATTCTGACCGAGGACGGCTATATCGCCACCAACGCACACGTGGTGGATGGCGCGACCGAGGTGAGCGTGCAGACCTATGACGGTGATAAGTATACGGCCGAGGTGATCGGCAGCAGCGAGATCGACGATCTGGCGGTGCTTAAGATCGACGCGACCGAGCTGCCCGTGGCCAAATTCGGAAATTCGAC
>JAGBTR010000114.1 GCA_017631215.1 Clostridia bacterium
GAACGAATACAAGGTCAACAAGGCGTTGGTTATGTCTTGGGCAAAGGAATACGTGCTGGTCGGCGCAAGAAGCTATATCAGCCTTGTGATCCTGTCCCTTGTTTTGCTGTGCGGCGTGTTGATGATCGTCCTTTTGAGCTTTATCGATGCTCCGTGGTACTATTGGGCGATCGCGATCGTCTATCTGTCGATTGCCATCTACAAGCTCTTCTTTGCTCATTTAGTGCTTTTTTCCAAGTGGTACAAGACGTATGCCAGATCCTACGGCATGAGCGAGTGGACGCGCACGATCGAGCTTTTTGAGCATGAGATCGTGATGAATGATGCGACCTCGCGCTCGGTGATCCGCTATGAGAATATCAGAAAGATCGTAGAAAAGGGCAATACGGTGATCCTGCTCCTCAACGACGGTATGGGGCTGCGGCTCTACAAGGACGCCTTCGTCGAGGGCGATTGGGAGAGCTGCCATCAGCTGCTCAAGGCGCGAATGAAATAACAAAACTCCCCGACAGACGGTGTGTGCCGCTTGTCGGGGATGATTTTTTGCTCTTCCTTTAGTTGATCTTGGTGGAGTTCTCGTCGGTCAGCTCGACGCGATCAAGCACCTGATCCTCGATCTTTTCCATCACGATGGTCGCGCCGTCCTCGGGCGAGTAGACGGTGATCTCGGTGCGATCCTTGTTGAACTTGTACGTCTCTTGCACCTCGACCACGTTGGTCTCGCTGCGCTTGATGAGGCGGTTCAGCTTGCCGTTTTTGACGTTGTAGTCGAACATATACTGTGTCTCGCCGTCCGACAGCGCCTCGCCGATGCCCGTCGAATAGAAGACCATATCCAGCTCGTGACCGTCGATGGGCGCCTCCAGACCGTCGTCCGTTACGTAAGAGACCATACGCCAGCGACCGATGATGTCCTTGGCGTCGTTTTGATAGCAGGAGACCAGACACAGCGAGAGCGACAGCAGTAAGATCGCAAGCAGCAGTGTCGTGAGGTGAATGCGTTTTTTCATATCGGATACATCCTTTGGTTGTTTTGATCGGGCACACGGCCCGTATTCATTATAGCATAAAACGAGACAAAAGTACAGACCTTTTTTGAAAAATGCAAAAATGTCTTGCGATTTCAACACGACCAATTGCACAATGGCATCGGCGAAGGGGCTTGACCGTTTTGGAGCAAACAAAGCGCCCCTTGGATAGGTTGTAAAACAGAAAAAAGAGCTTTCCCTTTGGAATGCTCTTTTTTTGCTGTGCGACGGGAATTGGAAGTAGGGGGAAAAGCGGAGAAAAATGTGATATAATGGTTGAGATCTCGGATCAAATATTATCTTTGGAGGTGTCTATGAGCAAAAGGGCAATGGACGGTATCAGGGCCGAGAGAAGGAGCACAAGACGGATCTTGTGCGGCTTTGATTCGTTTGCGAAACGGCTATACTGCATCATGTGGTAGGATACGGTGGGCGCGGACCAACAAAATTTGCAAGAGCGGACGTGACGTGATAAAAAAATCAGGAGGCAATTGTGAAAAGAAAAATCAAGGCAGAGATGCTTCAAGCGTTTGAGCTTGCGCTTCTGGACGAGGAACGAAGCGCAGCCACGGTAGAGAAATATATGCGCGACGTGCGCGGCTTTGCGGCGTACGTGCAAAACGATACGGTCGATCGGCAGGGAGTACTGAACTATAAGAGCGAGCTGGGCAAGAGGTACGCTGTGAGCAGTGCCAACTCTATGCTTGCGGCCATCAATCGCTTTTTCCGGTTTTGCGGTTGGCACGATCTGTGTGTGAAGCGGTTTCATACGCAACGGGCGGCCTACTGCTCCGAGGACAAGGAGCTGACGCGTGCTGAATACGTGCGACTGCTCAATGCCGCCAATGCGCGGCACAACCGTCGGCTGAATCTTATTATTCAGACCATTTGCGGTACGGGAATCCGTGTCAGTGAGTTGTCCTATATCACGGTGGATGCGGTCAGACGCGGCGAGGCTGTCGTGGATTGTAAGGGAAAACGACGCCGCATTTTTATCGTCCCCGAGCTGAGAAAAAAGCTGCTCCGCTATGCCGAGGAGCAGGGAGTGCGTGGGGGAAGCGTGTTTGTAACGCGAAGCGGCAGACCTGTGAGCAGGACCCATATATGGAGGGAAATGAAGTCGCTGTGCGAGACGGCCAACGTTTCGCACACCAAGGTCTTTCCGCATAACCTTCGCCATCTGTTCGCACGCACCTTTTACGGCATCGAGAAGGACATCGCCAAGCTGGCTGATATTCTCGGACACGCAAGCATCGACACGACGCGCATTTACATTACAACCACGGGGGCAGAGCACCGAAGAAAAATGGAGCTTTTGCGGCTGATCATTTGAACCAATAAAAAAAGCCCGATGCGAAGCTCCGAGAATAAAAGGGGCAACGTAACGAGAGTTATGTCACATTAAGCGTCGTGTCAAACGCCTATGCAAAGAAAATTCTACCACATCTTTATAGAAAAATCAAGACCTTTATGAAAATTTGTTAAACGCAACAAAAAATTTGCGCAACAAAATGACCTTTCGTGTAGTTTTTATAGAAAAAAGCAACGAAAGGTTTTTTGGGTTGCGCTTTTTTATTTATAATCGCCCTTGTCGAAATGTTTCTAAAAGCTATGCAACATAACTCTCGTTATGTTGCATGGTTTTATATGATTTCGTAATATTATGTTTGCTGATACAGCGGTGAAACGACCGACGGTGTGAAAATAAAAGCAAATGCCAAGGAGTGTGTTTATGGCGCGCAAAATTTGGGATATAGCGTCAAAGGTTATTGTGTGGACGTTGGTTGTGTTCAGCGTGTTTATGGCCGTTATTACGGTCAGCACCGTGGCGACCGCCGACAAAAACGAGCGTACCATCTTCGGACTTCGGTTTTACATCGTGCAAACGAACTCCATGAGCAAGTCGGAAAGCAACGCCCATCTGGACGTCCACTTCAATGCGGGTGATATCATCATTGCCAAAATCGCCAAGGATCCCGCGGCACTTCGGGAGGGTGAGATCATCTCCTTCATTTCTGCCAACAGCGAAAGCTACGGCGAGACGGTCACGCATATGATCCGCAGAGTTGAGACAAACCGCGACGGAAGCACGCTCGGCTACGTGACCTACGGTACCAACACGGGCACGGACGACGAGACGCTGGTTGCGCCCGAATACGTTCTGGGTGTCTACGTGGGCAAGATGCCCGCGATCGGTCAGTTGTTTGCCTACATCAAAACCACCCCCGGCTACATTGTCTGCATTCTCGTTCCGATGCTGCTGCTGTTGCTGTATAACGGCATCAACGTGGTTTCTCTGTTCCGTCGCTATAAAAAGGAGCAGACCGCCCAAATGGATGCCCAGCGCGCCGAGCTGGCGGCTGAGCGTCAGCGAACCGAGGAAATGCTGCGCGAGCTGATGGAGCTCAAGGCACAGCTGACCCAAAAATCCGACACGAGCGGAGAGGGCGACAAGCAAGGCGCGGACACCGAGGCGTGATCCGTTCGCCGCAAAATTCCTACATTATGTTCTATACGCATCGGCGTTTAGATAAATTCGTCACAAATTTTTATGAGGAGGTATGAACCAAAATGACGAAGTCTCGTTCCACTAAGAGCGCACTGCTGACCAGCGTCACCGCAATGATTCTGTGTTTCGCAATGTTGCTCAGCACCACCTACGCTTGGTTTACTGACAGCGCATCCAGCACGGATAACAAGATTGTTTCCGGTAATCTGGACGTTGAGTTGTATCAGTGGACCGCTGCTGACGCAAGCACCAACATTTCCGACAGCCACACCCCCGTTTTCACCGATGACATCCTTTGGGAGCCCGGTATGACGCAGGTCGTTTACCTGTCCATCAAGAATGCAGGCACGCTTGCACTCAAGTACAAGGTCGCGCTTGACGTGACCAACGTCTCCACGGACGCTCTCACCGATGTGATGGAGTATGCCATTACGCCCGACGCGCACTTCGGTGGTGTCTCCGAATGGAAGCAGGGCGAAGGCAAGAAGGCTGTGCCCGGCACCAATCCTACCGATGCCGTCGACGTTGAGCTGAAGGCAGGCGAGGAGCACTTCTTCGCTCTCTCCGTCCACATGCTGGAGGAGGCCGGCAACGAGTACATGAACGAGTCCATCACCTTTGATATCCGCGTGCTGGCAGGTCAGCTGTCGCACGAGGAGGATAGCTTTGGTAAGGACTACGACGTTCTGGCAGGCTATCCCGGCAAGGGCAGTGCCCCCGCCATCACGGGCAACAATACTGCCGCTGAGATCCAGATCGTTGACGACAACGGCGCTAAGGTCGGTTCTGTCGTGATCCCCAAGGATGCTGCGGCTGATGACAAAACGCCCCTCGAGGCAGAGATCGCCGAGAGCTACTACAACGGTAACTTCACCGTTGCCGCAGGTATGAGCGTCACCAAGTACGACGTTTCCGTTACCGGTCTGAAGGACGCCAACACGACGCCCGTTAAGGTTCAGCTCAGAATCGCTGCCGGCCTGAATCCCGCTACGGTTTCGGTCTATCACTATGATACGCTGATTCCCTCCACCTACAATCCTAACACGGGTTACGTGACCATCGAGAGCGCGACCTTCTCGCCCTTCTCGATCGTTTACGATGCAACTTCCGAGTATGTGCCCCCTGTAATCCCCGAGAATCCCACCGTGGAGTTCAAGGCGAACGTAACCTATATGCCTGAGTACGTTGGTGAGGATAAGATCACCTGGGGTAACTACGGTCAGTGGGCGCCCACTGCCGGTCTGGATGCTAATCTTGAGGCTGCATTCCTCTTTGCTTGCCCGGACTATGCTACGGCAAGCGACGAGCTGAAGGCTCTCATCGATGCTTACAGATTCTGGTACTGCGATTTCTACGTGTCTCTTGACACGGATCTCGGCGCAAACGAGATCTTCCTTGGCGGTAACTACGGTGACTTCGGTTGGGTCGGCTTCCACAATGGCGATCTGACGCTGGGTGCCAACGAGGAGATCCCGCTGCTGGGCTCTGTCACGTCCAATCCTTGGACCTACGATGACGTTGAGAGCTTTGTCAGTGAGTTCATCTGCGGTGTTGGCGACGTTGACAATGCACTTGATGGTGCAAAGTTCACCGTTAAGCTGCGTCTGACCAATCCCGAGGATGAGGCTGATTACGTTGACGTGAACACTGTTACCTACACCTTCGGTGGCAACGCCGTTATCGACGGTGCTACGGTTGTTACCAGCGGTGCTGGTCTGCAGGAGGCTGTCGACAATGGTGCCGAGGAGATCGTTCTTGGCAACGATATCGACCTGAACGAAGGTTTTGTTATCCCCCAGTAATTCTTTTTCAAGCTGCCACACCCCACGCGGGTGTGGCGGCGACAGAAGCGCACAAGATTTTCTTGTGCGTTTCTGTCGCCTGATAGAATAGACGAAAAACAAGAACAATGAAGGAGTTCATGGTATGAAACAAACGAGAAAGGCGTTTTGGACCAGTGCGGTAGCGCTGTTGCTTTGCTTCTCTATGCTTCTTGGCAGTACGTTTGCCTGGTTTACCGATTCTGCCAACAGCAATGGCAACATCGTGCAGAGCGGTAATCTGGACGTTGAGATGTACTGGTCGGAGGAGCTGCTTGCCGTCGATGAAAGCGGATGGCAAAACGCAGAGAGCGGTCCGATCTTTACTTACGATAATTGGGAGCCGGGATATACCGATGTGAAGTATATCAAGGTCAAAAATAACGGCAATCTTTCGTTCAAGTGGCGCCTTGTCATCGAGGCTATGGGCGCGGTCAATGAGCTGGCCGACGTGATCGAGGTCTATTACGTCAATCCCGTCACGGCAGAGATCACCTCGCTGACCGACCGCACGAGCGTCGGTGTGCTGTCCTCCGTCATTGAGGATCACACCTACACCGAGGGCGTACTGTACCCTGCGGGCGAGACGGCAACCGACCACCCCGTGGGCGAGACCGTGCTTGCCGTTGCCCTCCATATGCAGGAGAAGGCTAACAATGACTATATGGGCAAATCGATCGGCGACGGCTTTACCGTTCGTCTGGTCGCAACTCAGTTCTCGCACGAGGAGGATTCCTTTGGCAAGGACTACGATAAGGACGCACTGTGGCCGAATAACGTAAGCGTGGGTACCAATTCTGCCAGCGCAAGCGTTCAGACAACGGCCGAGAACAAGGTGGAGACGGCAGTTGCTCTGCAGAGCAACGACGGCACCATCTCGGCAAACGTTCCCGCCGGCGTTTCCGTTGAGCAGGGCACGGATAAGCTGACGCTTCGCGTCGACGAGGTCAGCGAGAGCGAGGCTAATATTTCGCTGTCGCGCACCGAGGCAACGCTGTCCGTTGACGTTCATATCGACGGCGTGGCAGAGGATAACGACGTCGTTATGATGATCGGCATCAAGGAGCTGTTGCCCGTGGGTCTGAATATGGGTAACTACCGCTTCTACCACGTGGAGGACGGCGCAACCGTCGCGATGACGCTGCTGACCGATGGCGCGACCCCTGCACATAACTACTACGAGTATGACCCCGGCACGGGTGACGTCGTGCTCTACCTCAAGTCCTTCTCCGAGGTTGCGCTGGTCGCCGATACCGTCAATCCTTGGAACGGTGACTATGCAGAAGGGTTCGCAGGCGGTGTTGGCACGGAGGAGGCCCCCTACCTGATCGCCAATGCCGACCAGCTCGCTTACTTTGGCGATGTGATCTCCAATAACAATGGCGACTACGGTTCGGCACACTACAAGCTGCTTGCCGACATCAACCTTGGTGGTGGGACGCATAACTTCTACCCCATCGGCTACCATAAGGCAGGCGGCGCGGTTGCACTGGCTGATTTCGATAGCGCGCCCGTCTTTGAGTTCGTCGAAGCGGCGGCAGACGATAACGACTACGCCATCACCCCTGCCAGCACGCTCGCAGATGAGGCGACCGAGTGGTACACCTTTGGCGGCGCGTTCAGCGGTACGTTTGACGGCGACGGTCATACCGTCCGCAACATCTACCAGAACACCTGGCAGCTCAAGGGCAACTATAGCGGCAACTATTGGAACGCTGCGATGGGTCTGTTCGGTTACGTCAACGGCGGTACGGTCAAGAACCTGACCGTGGATAACTTCTCCTCGGACGGTGAGTTCACCCCCACGGGCGTGATCGCCGCTTATGCGACGAACTCTACGTTTGAGAATATCGCCATCACCAACTGTAACCCCCGCGTCTATAACACGGGCAACGGCGGTATCGTCGGTATCGGCGGTAACTCGGACGATCCCGATACCTATAAGCTCACCTTTACCAATATTACGATCGACAATACCAATACGATCAGCGCCCTTTGGGGCTCGTGGGACGTTGCCTGCGGCGGTCTTGTCGGTATGTTCCGCGGTGCGGGTCACGTGAATATGACCAACTGCCATGTGGCGGCGCAGATCGACGTTTATAACGACGTCTGCGGCAACTACCAGTATTACTGGTATCGCTACGCAGGAATGATGATCGGTACCAACAAGAATATGAAGACGGATGCCAACGGCTATACCGTCCCCGAGACCGATAAGTTCCACGCAGAGAACTGCACCGTCCACTTCGGTGAGTGGAACGACTATTACTACTGCGAGCTGGTCGTCAACTCGCTGGCGTCCTACACGCACGACCACCAGTTCAGCCGACTGATGCAGGTCGATAGCGTCGACGCGCAGAATATGACATACACTCTTGATGGTATTAAGTATCCCATCTCCTCGGCGGGCAGATATAACTACGTTGTGGTCAACGGCGAATCTGCGACCGAGAACGCCACGTGCTATCACTTTGTTGACGGCGCGGTTTGGAACCACGAGGACGCAGGCGAGGAGACCGTTGGCGGCGAGACCGTCCTCAAGGAGGATAAGCAGCACGTCTACCTCCCCTTCAACCAGCTCTTCACGGGCTACGGCTGGGGTGTCAAGCATATCCCCGTCTACAACGGCGAGAATTATGCGTTTGGGGGCATCACCATTCTCGATAGAGAGGTCGCGGATTCGGTGGTGAAGTTTGAATCGAAGTTCAAGGGAGACTATCTCTACCGTGTCGGTAACAAGAATACCGTTTCTCTCGGCTCGCTCTTTGCTGCCAAGGCAGATCAGACGATCAACAATTCCGGCGTTTGGGTAACGATTGAAAAGGTTGATGAAAACTCCAATGTCGGCGGAACATTTACTGCAAACGCCTCCGATTGGACAAAGGGAACGATCCAGTTCAGCGGTACCGGTGTTGTTAAGGTAACCATTCAGGACTATAATTTCTGTACTCCTACAACACTTGCCGTCGAGGTTATTGATGCTGTCAATGCAACGAGCGCTACCAGTGCGAAGAGCAACAACGTTGTCCTGCTGAACGATGTTGGCATGAGTACCATTGAGGTCTCGGGCGGCTACACGCTCTACGGCAACGGCTTCAAGATGACGGCGACAACTGACCCTATGTACGATACCATGAGAGCCGGATTTGTAACTTTGGATAACGGCATTCTTGATAACGTTCAAATCATTTGTCCTAACTTCTCCTACGCTATTATTTACAACAGCCAAATTAAAGATGTTGCAAACACCGCTACGCCTTCCGATAGTTCTAACGATGCACGTGGTAACGTAAGAAGTGCCGTAATGGTAACCGGTAATAGCAAAATCGTGAATTCCTATGTTCACGGCGGTCGTGCGGCAATCTTCCTGCGCTCCGGCAACCTCCTTGTGGATGGTTCCACCATCAGCGGCGGCGCGGCGGCTAACATCCACGCGCTTTCCGCGCAGAGCTTGACGCTTCGCAATGCTACTTTGATTCAAAAGCCTTTTGAGGATAACGTACATAAAACAGGGAACACTTTGATGGGCTTTAGTGTTCTTCTCGAGTGCGGTGAGGATGGTTACTCCACCCCGGTAATTCTTGAAGGAACGTTGATTCAGGATGCTTGGATCAATGAAAGCTATGTGAAATACACGCCGAGTGCGGCTTCGAGCATTGTTGAAAATGCGCTTGGTAAGACTGCATATCTCCACGACCTTGACGGCGATGGTAAAAATGAATCCTTGAACCTTGGATTTACCTATATTCCTCAGGACACCAATGGAAAGGCACTTACTGACAATTTGACGGACAACAGAACTGACAAAGCCGCTGTTCCGTATGAGTCTGTTGACGTTGGAACTGCGTTTGCAAGTGCAAAGGTATATTCCTACAAGAATACCAACGGTACGTCGAATGATTTCACCACGGGAGGTGAGTATGAATCCAGCACGCAGGGCTCGACCGCTCCTACGGTTTCGTTTACCGACACCAACGCCGATCGCGTGTTTGAAACTAAGTTCGATGCAAACGACGGTCGTTGGGAATCTACGCTTGCGGTAAATCTCGATAACGGTAATTATACGTTTAGCTGGGATAAGTTGTTGATGCAAAAGCATGGCGACAACCTTACTTATAGCATTAAGACTGTCGATGGGGAAGGCGTTGATTATTCTAATGCAATTGCTCTTACTGCTACCGGCATGACCGAGTATGTGCTGACTGTCGCTGATGGTGAAGCAACTCACACCGTTCACTTTATTATTACCGCTTCCAAGACCAGTATTCCCGAGCCAGAGACTGCTGACACCACGGGCGGAACTCCCTTGCTTGTCGTAAAGAGTAAGAACAGCGATTGGAGCTGCGCAATTCCTGCACTGGAAGGCATCAAGATCAAGTATTATACTGCCGACGGCGAGGTGATTCTTGACCTTGCAACCCTTACGCCTACTTCTACTGGTAAGCAGAACGGCACGAACAATTACTGGGAGACCACCAAGGATGGATATAAGCTGAAGGTAACTTGTGGTGTCATTCATGATACCAAGAGTGTATACGGCATGCCCGTTGTGGTCAATAATAGTGGAAACAAGATGTATTTTACCATCTCCAGCACGAACGGCTACGTTTCGACGAGTACCTCCGGCAGAACGGTCACGCTCACCTATGAGTTTACCGATCCGAACGGTAAGTCGCTGACCTTCTCCAAGACATGGCAATTCAACTATGCGGACTACAAGAGCGGTAAGCAGTATTCCTATAGCGACTTTGTCAATGGCACGCTGAAGGAGGCTTCGAGCTCCTGCGTCATCCCCGACACGCTGGTGACGCTGGCAGACGGCACGCAGAAGCGCATCGATCAGGTGAGTTATGCGGATCAGCTGCTGGTTTGGAATTTCTACACGGGCGAGTATGATATAGCACCTGCGTCGATCGTCATGAATCACGGCGCAAACACCGTAACCGTAACCACGTTGACCTTCTCGGATGGAACAACTGTCAACACGATCAATGGACACGGCTTCTTTGACGTGGCGGCCAATGCCTTTGTTCTGATCGATGAATTCAATGCGTCTGATTATATTGGTCACAGCTTTGTCAAGCAGGACGAAAACGGATATAACACCGTTGAGCTTGTTTCTTACAGTGTGGAAGAGCAATATACGGAGGTCTGGTCACTCCTTACCGCTGAGCATTATAATTGCGTGCTGGAAGGTATGTGGACTGTAACCGCGGCAGAGGTTGATAATAGCCCCGCGTGGCTGATGCCTTACGCGATTGGCGAGGATATGAAGTACGATGAAGCCAAGATGAAGGCAGATATCGAAACGTATGGTCTCTATATCTACGAGGATTTTGCCGATTACTGCACATATGAGCAGTTCGTCGCCTTCAGATTTGAAAACTTCAAGGTTTCCGTTGCTAAGGGATATATCACGTGGGCGGACATTGAATATTTGCTCTCGATCCATATTAAGTAATTCCCCCAAAAAACTGCCACCCAAGCCCTTCGTAGCTTGGGTGGCAATCGAAGGGCATCGAGTATTTCGATGTCTTTCGATTGCCGAATTTATCGCTTCGATATGATGTGAAAGGAGAAAACGCTTTGGACAATCACACCCACCAACAGTCGATGACGGACAAGGCGTTTTCTCGCTTGATTGCTGTTCCGATCATTGGTATGATTATTTGCATTGTCTCGCTGTGCTCCGTCACTTGGGCGTGGTTCAGCGGCGGTGCGGTGAGCAACAGCAACACGCTGGAGTCCGGCTACTTCGATTTGGACCTTTCCATTGTGCGGGAAGGTGCCGAGCCGAGCACGGTCACGCCCGTCAAGGACGACGCCAGTGGCTACTGGCAATGCACGCTGGGTGAGGCGGGTGACTATACGATCACGCTGTCAACGGCCAATGCGTCGACTGCGTCCAAGGGCTATTGCGTAATCACTGTCGTCGGTTCGCAATATGTCACCCCGCCACTGTATAAGACAAGTGATGCTATGCAGCCGACAGACGCATTTACCCTCACGATCACCACAGATACAGCCGACACCAGGGTCTTCTTTGAGCCGCGATGGGGTATTTCCTCTGCGGAGACCATTCCGAGCGGTTATCGCATTACGATTGAGACGATTCAGCTTATGCCGGAATAAGACAGCTATGGCGTACTTGAAATTTTCTCGAAAGGCGGTAGGCTTGTGAACGAATCAAAAAAAAACGTCGGCAGAGCGTCGCCGACAAGAGGTGACCTGAGCGGTCGCCGCTTTGGTAAGCTGGAGGTCATCTGTCGATCGGACAAGCGTGGCTCACGGGGCGCGAGAACGGTGCCGCTGTGGGAATGTCGCTGTGATTGCGGTAACACGGTCTACAAGGCGACGGATACGCTGAATCGTTCACCCAACAGTATGTGCAGTGCGTGCGCCGCTGATTATGCGAGCTCGCAGATGCGCGCGGCTGCCGGTTACGTCGACGGCACTCAAATCAGCCGCATCAAAAGCGAGCATCTCATCGCGAGCAACACAAGCGGTGCGCGCGGCGTTTATAAGGATCGCGTCACGGGCAAGTGGCGGGCGCGTCTGAAATTCAAGGGCAAGCTGATGGATTTCGGCACCTATACCGATTTCGAGGATGCCGTGCGTGCCCGAAAGGAAGCCGAGCAGACCTATTACGGTGAATTCTTGGACTCGTTGCCGAGCGAGTGATCGCATGGCTTTGTATCCACGTTATTGAATAAGAATTTGCTTTAACTCAAGAACTCCATAGCGTCATTTTGACGCTATGGAGTTCTTGCTGTTATTACCCCCTTGCCTTTTTGGAGCAAACAAAACGCATTCTGCCCAAAAAAATCGACAAAAGCCATCGGTGTTCCGATCAGCGCGTCGACGGCACGAACCGAAGCCCCGATATCGGGAGAGCGTCATCTTGACAAACCTTGTCGGATATGGTAAAATGTGAATATAAATCTAAAAAACAAAAGGGCTTATCCAGCGTTTTATCGGAAACGAAGCACGGCTCGCAGAGCTTAAAACAGAAGTGCAAAATACTCATGCAGATAGGCGTTCCCTTATACATCAAGGGCTACCAATATCTCCTCAACTCCTATTTCGGATTTTCCATTCCGAAAAGCAAAATATACGGTTAATTGAAAGAATGACAGAGAATAAAAAGGAAGATTTTTTAACGCAAAGGAGAAACAAAATAAGTAACATGAACCAAAACACGAACGCAAATGAAATTACCAAAATTCTGGACGAGATGGGAATGCCTGCCGCGCTCAAGGGGTATGCATATTTACATAGGGCTATTTCACTCGCTGTGGACGACAGCATCGTCATTTTCGACATGGCAAAGCTTTATGACGATGTGGCGAATGAATTTGCAACGACGGCGGGAGGCGTGGCGGCTGCGATGCGTAAGGCCATCGGAATCGCATGGGACAGAGGCGATGTGGACGTCCTTATCTCCTATTTCAGCTACACGATCCAAAACAACCGAGGGAAGCCGACCAATACCGAGTTTATTGCGATGATTGCGGAGCGTGTGAGCTTGCAGCAAGAAAATGATGCTCTGAAAACACGCCTTGCCAACGTCCTGCATCAGCTTGGCGTACCTGCAGATATCAAGGGCTACGGATACCTCCGTTCCGCGATCCTCCTCACCGTCGAGGATAGTGATATTATCCAATCGCCGACAAAAGTGCTTTATCCGACTGTTGCAAAGCAATACGGTACCACCGCAAGCCGCGTCGAGGGTGCCATCCGTAAAGCGATTGAAATCGCGTGGGACAGAGGAGACGTGGACCTCCTCAACTCCTATTTCGGATTTTCCATTCAAAACTGCGGCGGAATACCGTCCAACACCGAGTTTATCGCTATGATCGCAGACAATCTGCGGTTGCGATTTCGGTGACCTGTCGTATTCCATTCTGTCGGATGTGGACGATGACCGTATCACCGCCAAGATCGACGTTCCCACCCGCAAGGCGATCGAGCAGATCAACCTGCGCCTGCGTCATCCTGATGCGGCGACCATCAGCTCGGTAACGATCACCTCCGGTACCGGCACGGCTACCATTGCCGAGGACGGTGAGACCGTCATCATTACCGGCGCCAAGGGACAGATCGGTATTGAGGTCTTGTACTGATCGCAAGATAAGTGCGCGACTAAATATGTTTTATCGGAAATGATCGATGGCCTCCTTAGGCGATACGATCACTCAAGCCCCCCGTCGCTTGCGGCGGGGGCGCGGGGGAACGACTTTTGGAACACCTTCAAAAAGTCGTTCCCCTTTGCTTTGTAGATGCTACCAATAAAAACAAGGCGATCCGCCGCACAGTGCGCATCCGCGAGGGAACCGCGCACGTGCAGCATCGACAATGTTCGATAGATTTTGCGTGGCGATCATGGCGATCTCAAGGCGGTCAAGCGTGCATACATAACAAAAGGGCACCGCTCGGTGCCTTTTTGTATTTATGGAAAAGCCGCTGCCACCGCGTGAGGGTGATACAGTAAGAAAGCACGAGCGATCGGTAAAATTGGCATTGACATTTTTCGCCCGATGGTGTATCATAAAAGCAGATAACAGCGCGGTGCTTTGCCGCGATTACGGACATGCCGCCACACAAAAGGGCACAGGAGGTACGAGAAGATGAAGCCGATGCTGTCAAGAGCACTTTTAATGCTGCTTGCGCTGCTTCTCACGGTCACGCTTTGGGGCTGTGGAGGAGATTCGTCGGACAAGCCGACGGACGATGGCACTGGAGATCCCGACAAGCAACCGGGCGAGGATGCCACCCCCGATGAGGAGGATCTGTCGCATCTGCCGAGCGTTCCCTCTGAGCGCGAGATGACGGTCACGCAAGGGCTTGCCATCCATGAAAACGCGGACGCGCTTGGCCGCATTCCTCAGGGACTGGCCGAGGTTGTCAATCAATATATGTCGAATTATGAGGGCATGAATCTGCAGGGGGCAAAAACCACCTTCCAGACCCATACCTATACCGAGCTGCAGCAGCTTCCGTCTGATGCGGTTATGGTCTATTATGCGCCTCGCTCCGGTGCCATCGGTGCCATTCGCGAATGGGCGAAGCTGGACGACGAATATGAGCTTCATATGATGACCATCATCAATCGAACCGATGAGCAGACCTATCTCTCCGAGCACGCAGATCAAATCATGACGGACGTCAATGGGGATTATCTGACGAACGGCAGCGAGCATTATATGATGCCGAACGACGAGTGGACGGATTATGTATGGAGCTTTCTTGAGCCGGCGCTCGAGGTGGCGGATATTCAAACCATCGTTTTTGAGGAGCCTGACCTTTATAAGGCCTCCGGTTATTCCGCCAGCTTTAAGCGTGAGTGGGAAAAGTATTACGGTGAGCCGTGGCAGGATCAGACAACCTCGCCTGAGGCTATGATCAAATCTCAGCAGCTGAAGGTTTATTTGCTCAACCGCATGATGGAGATCATTACCGCACGTATCAGAGAGAAGTGTCCCAATATCAAAATTTACATTGCCACACACTCCACGCTGAGCTATAACGTCACCAAAAATTCCGGCAAATCGGACGTCCGCGGCCTGGCTAGCGGCATGAATACTTACCTCAATGCCGGCATCTATGACGGTATGATCGGACAGACGTGGACAGACACGGCCGGCGCACAGCTGACCAAGGATGGAAATCCCGTCAGCAGCCGATTCCTTGCCGGCTATCTCGGATATGCCTCGTATGTGGACGTTGTGGGGGATCTGGATCTGTTTACGCTGGCCGACCCCGTTGGTGACGGCATCA